>JAEEHY010000142.1 GCA_016281085.1 Lachnospiraceae bacterium | reverse complement strand
GTGTAAGTATCAGTGCTCTTAGGGCTGATATTTGTTGAGCCGTCATAGTTGGTAGGCTGACTGCCTGAAATCAGACCGAAAAGAGGTGTGGTGATGTAGTTACCACCTACCTGGTCATCCATAGCGGACTTAAGATCCGGCCTCTGTCTGATAGCTCTTGATGTTATGAGCTGGTTGCGGTTAAGGTTGGGAAGTGACTCAATGTATTTCTGGAACACTTCACCGTTGAAGTTAATTACGTTGAATAAACTCATTCTTTTTTCCTCCTACTACATTTTTAGAATTTAACTACCATATCGGGGTTGGCGTTCTTCTCAGCCATAAGCTGTGATAACGACTTTTCTGCCCCAGGAACACCGGAATTACCCGGTAAAACAATGTTGGGCTGCTTCTTAGGCGGCTCCTGGTTAGGTGCCGGTTCGGGATCTTTTTCTGCTACGAATGCGCCGGGATCGTTTTCCTGATAGATTTTTACATAATCATCAAATCCAAGAATCGCATCCTTCTCCATCTTGAATCCCTTTTCAATCGCTTCCCTGATAAACTCTTTTTTAGCCGCGGATGATGAGAACTTAAGAGTGTTTGCTTTTTCGCGTACTGCAAACTCATAAGCCTGCTGTGCGTTCTTAGCTTCCCACGCCTTAGTGTCTGCGTCATACTTAGTCTGTAAAGACTTAAGCGACTTTTGAGCTTCAACCAGCTTGTCTGCGTTCTCGCTTGCCGCTTCAAGCTGTTTCTGGATATCGGATAAGTCCGTATCCCTCTGTGATACCTGCACCTTAAGATCTTCTATCTGTCCCTGCAAAGTCTCGCGCTCAGAATCAAACTTCTTTGTCACGGTTGCCTTTGCATTCTCGATATCAGATCCGTTTTCAGACATGATCTTATCAATCACGTCCTTTTCAAGTCCAAGCTCCTCTAAAAAACTGCGTTTCATTGCTATTACCACCTTTCTACGATTTTTTACGGCTGTATCTTGCCTAAATAGTTGGTATTTTGGGGCGTTTTACGTCGTTTCCCCCCGACGATATATAAAAGGCCACACCACAAGGTGTAGCCCTTTAAAGCGATTATTTAATTACTCTGTTCTCAAACTTCTTGTATGCATCCAGGTACCATACACCGGCATCACCGTTATATGTCAGCTCATAGTACATACCATCAAACAATGTGCTGGATAACAGGTATTTCCAATTTTGAAGGACCTTGCTCTTCCAGACGGTATATACTTCAAACGTTGGGTACCCGTCCGACTTATCAAGGTGCTCCCTGATATAATCGGTTACAATCTCTATTGCTCTTTCATCATAATTCATGATTAAAAAACCTCTCTTTTCCCTGTTTTTGCTATAAAAAAGCGCATTTTCGAGAAAAATCTGCAAAAATGCGCCCAAAATATTACATTTTGTATTTTTATTTCAGCTTCATAGGCCTATATCCGTCTACCTTTGCCCGGCTCACCCAGTAACTATCAAGCCCGGATATCTGACAGATAGACTCGTATTTATGCCTTAAGGCGTTTATCTTCATCTGCGCCTGTGCCTGTAACACTTCATCACCGGCCTGCTGCGCGGCAATAGCAACTTCCTTCTCACGTCTTGCCGCTGTTTCTATCTTCCTCATGATCTGCGTCACACCATACATAGTGTAATGCTTCCCGTCAATAGTACAGCCCTTATTGTTATCCTCAATGAACTTGTTAAGCTGGTCATCCGTCCATTTCCGTCTGCTGTACTCCGTCGAAAAGGTCATAGCGAAGTGCTTACAATTCCACTCCCCTATAGCACGTCGTATAGGTTCGTAGGAATGCCCGTCTATATCCGTGAATGCCTGACCAGATTGCAGCTTTTCAAATTCTTCTTTCAGGAATACGTGTCCCTGTATCGGCTCATGATCCGGCGCACTGTTGGCGTGGGCCGTTATCTCATACGCATCATACCCTAATGCCTCACCTACCATATCCGCTGCGTGCTGCGCAAGCTGGTTTGTACCGTCCACGATATTCTGTCGCACTGCGGTATCAAGCCGTCTGTGATAGCCACTCGGATATTGTACCTGTAGGCCGTTGGTGCCCAGCTCTCTGACCGCCTCCCGTGTAGCTGACTGATAATCGGTCAATCCACTTTGCACTGCTATGATCGCCTTATCCATTGTATCACGGTATCCCTGTGACACTACGGTTGTATTTGACAGGTTCGCTATCTCCCCCGCCGTCTGACGACTCATAGTTTCTGCATAACGGTTTATCCTTGCTGTATCTTCCGGTGTAATGCTTCTATGCCGTAAGGCTCTTGAAAAGCGCGGGTCCGCAAACGTACTGTCCAGCACGTTTTGATATACCGTCATGATCTGCTTAACGGTCATCTCCGTTGCGTCCGCAAGTCTGCGCGTTATATCACTTATATCATATCCCCAGTCTGTCATAAGGATGATACGGTTTACGTTTGAGGGCGTAAGCTGTCCGACCTTCTTTATCTGTTCTGCTATCCTGGACACATAAAGACGGTTGACCTTCTCAAAATTCTCCATCACCTTATCAATCAGTTTTGACAGGCGGGTATTCTGTGTATTAAGCTCCTCATTCATAAACTATCGCATCCTTAAGCTGTAGGCTTTGTAGGTGTTGTTGTCTGTTTTGGCTGTGATCCACCTGCGGGGCTTACACCCTTTATCTCATCTTCATCACCTGTAGGCGGGGTATTCACGTCATCCGGGTTGATATTCGGTACAAGTGCCTGCATGGAATCAACAGTTTCTTTCATGATATCCTGCAACGCCGCCTCTGCCTGTGCTCTTGTTTCGCCAAAATGTTTCTGTCTGAACTCAACCTTGCCCATAAGAGAAGATGATACAAGTGCAAGATCCTCATTAAGCTCTTGCGACTTATCTACAAGGATTGAATCATCCCAGTCAAACGATACATCATAATCACCTTCCGGCGCAAGGTTATATATTGTTGCAAACTTATCCATAGCCCTTATTGCATCTCTGAAACAGGTTTCGAGTGCTTTCTGGTTATCGGATATAGTTGCGTAAGACCTCTGCTTAAGTATCCTCATTTCTGTAGCTGTACGTGCCTCTGCTGCGTTTGCGTCAGCTATCGTACCACGCGACAGACCTGTAAGATCTTCTATCCTCATAAGAAGCTGGTTAAGGCCGTTCACAAGGTTTGCATCCCTTATCTGCGGACTAAATACCTGATATAAGTCTCTGTCACCCTTATCAATATCAACCGCACGGAATAGTCTCTTATTCAATTTAGGCGTTTCCATCTTTCCGCCGCCGGTCTTATTCGGACGTAAGGCTGTAGGATCTACGTCAATCGCAAGCTCAGATCCTTCATACTCCCATAAGAGTCTTGAATACTGTCTATCCGCTTCCTTTATCAGATCCCTTGCTTTAGCATATACGCTTGTACCCATAGGGCTTTCCACGTCTACGCTGTTTGCGGATGCAACCTTATACCATCCGAATAACTGTCCCTCTGCGTCGTTGACTATGGCCTTTTCTTCCAAATCCGACCACAACGGAACAGTCTTAAGCGGTACCTCAGTACCTATGCTCTCACGGTTGGTTGATTTAAAAGCTCTCTGCGTGATAACTACGTTGTCTCCGTCTACCGTATGGCGTTCCAGGCGGGTGTATATCGTTTTCCCTTCCGTGTAGGTGTCCCGGAAAATCACATCTATCATTTCGCCGTTGCTTCCAAACGCCACGGGGTATAGGGACCAGTCGCACGTCCACGCAAAATAAATGTGACCGTTTTTCGGGTACGGCCGCAAAGTCATACCGCCCGCCGCGCATCCCTGTTCAAGTTTCTGTCTAAGATCGTTGAACACTTTTGAGAACTCTTCTTTTAAGAACTCCGCGCGCGGATTGCTCTCTTCCTCTGCATTCTCATCATCACTTGCCTTGCCGGTGATATCCCAGTTAAGCTCTATGATGATCTGTCGTGCTATCTCCGACGCGATAAAGGAAGGAAGGTTAAGCGACTTTACAGTTTCCTTTTCGTTATCGCTATTTTCGGGATTAAGCCACGTTGCCTGATTGGTATACATCTTATACCATTCATCCAGCGCGTTTATCATATCCGTGGATAGCGGCGTATCAATATTCTCAACGTTCTGTATACTTTCGTATGGTATCATTTTGTGTAATGCTCTCCTTATGAACTCATACAGCCTTGAAAACAGCACTGTAAATACCTCCCTTAGTCATCTCGCCAGCTATCAATAAACAACCAGGCCAACGACAAAATAAGCACCAGTATGATTATCAGTGCATCTAAGTTTCCGTCAATATTCATTTTACTGCCCCTTACGCTTCCAAACGCGTTCCATTGCATATCTGGTACAGTCAATGCTGTGATTGTCATGATCGGGATAACCGGAAACAATCTCACCATCATCTGTTCGCTCATATTCGTAGTTTTGAAATTCCCTTGCCGTTTCCGGACAACGGACAGGATCAATAACAATCTGGTTAAGCGACTGTAGCCACTTGATACCGTATCGTATTGAATCAGGTCCCTTTATTGCCCCACGGCATAAAGATCCATAGTCCCTGTAGTCACCTACGGACTTAGGTTCTGCTGAATCGGCTGTGATGAGGTCTGTGCCTGTCACACCCTTTTGCATAACAAGCCTATTCCACGTTTCGGAATTGCTTGTTTTATAGCAGCGCATTTCATCATAGATATACAGAATCTTGCGTGTACTGTCATAATGCATCTTGCCCCAGTGATACGGGTCAGGAAACCAGCCCCAGTCAATACCCATAAAGATATTGTCAAATATGGATATCTCCTGGTCTGTTATGGTACGTATGCATAAGTTATCGAATACCTCACCACCGGTACCGACCGGAATACCTAAGTACTCATGCGCGTATGCCCGCTGGTTGGTAAGCAATAGCTCATTTGCGTCATCAAAGAACTGCTGTCCAAGCCACTCAGCCGGAACATCCTTATAGCAGCTCATATGCCTTACCGCGTTTGCACGCGGCTTAAGCACGTATTCATTAGCCCAGTTTGAACGGCTGATAGGCGGGTTAAAGCTCTTAAACACAACAAACTTAGAGCCGCCACGCATTACAGACTGCTGTACGGATCTTATTTCCTCTTCCCCGCCGAACTCATCTAATTCCTCAAACCACAGATACTTAAGATAACCCTTCGATACCTTGATTGATTTGAGCTTTTTAGCCTTATCCAATCCCCTGAAAAGGATCACCTGTCCGGTAGGCTTATATCGTAATTTATACGGACTTGTGGTTGGCTTCCATAGGTCGGACACTCCAAGTGCCTCAATGCCCCATAACACCTGTTCAAATACAGACGTGCCTATGGTAGAAGCAACCTTACGGAATACAACCGCGTTAGCCAGCGGGTCCTGCATTATTCCAAGCGGGATCTCTACGCCTATGAACGTCGATTTGGTAGAACCACGCCCACCAAACAGATCATAATACGTGTGGTTGCCTGCCTGGATATCCCAGTGAAGATTATAAAACGACGGCGCAATTATATTGGATAGCTTAACGCCCTCAATCATCCTGCGTTTCTTCCGTCGTTACCTGCTTAAGCTGATCCTGTGCGTCAGCTATAGCCTGCGGATCTATGGACATTTGAGCAACATTAGGAAGCTCCATACCACCCTCTGCGGGTTTAGGAATATCACAGATAATGTTAATAGCTGCGCCCTTCTCTTCTTCCTTCTTGTTTGCATCCCACGCCCTGAAATTATTTTGCAAGTTGAATTTTGCTCCGTTGCTGCCGTCCTTATCATATAATCGCATTTCTGCGTAATTTTCTATTTTCAGTTTTGCTTTTGTAATGATCTCGTTATACTTCTTATTCCTGCTCTGGTAGTTAAGTAAGGTCTGTCTTGAATTGAAGCCCAGTGCAAGCGCAAGTCCGGTCACTGTAAGAGGTTTTTTGCCTATGATGATAGGATAGCCGAACTTATCTTTTGCGGGCAGTCCTGTCGTTTCGTCTATAAAAACGTGTCCTTCGCAATCTTCAAAATACGCATCCACGGCCGCCTGCATTTCTTCCGGCGACTTATAGGCAAGTTTGAAACGCTCTGCCATAGCAAAACCTCCTTTCGGACATAGTAAAGGCCCACTCCTACGAGTGAGCCTCATTGTGTAGCTGTGCGAAAAAACTCAAAAATGATGTTGCTGTCCCTCTGATCCCGCGGGTGGGGTATGAGGGGGTGTTACAGTTTGAACTCCCGCAACGTCTTAGCGGATGATTCCAGATAATAAGCTGTTATATTTATTACCTCTCCATCCTTCTTAAGTACAACAACCGGACTGTCATCAAAGCTCATATTCTTGCTATTCCCAAAAATATAAGCGTCCTCAGTCTCTTCTCCATTGTCAATCTTAGGATCATAGCGTTTCGCAATTTTGATTGCCTGCTCTAAGTTTAACATGTTTCTACCTCCTTACTTCTTTTTGCGTGGTCTTACAAAGTTTCTTGCTCTGTCAGATATTCTCAGGTTATCAACTCTAACTATATTTACATCACCGGTTCTTACTCTATTCGTCATAAGCTCCTGCATATCACGATCTTTGAGCTTTCCGGCCTGCGCTTCGATATATACAACCCTGCCATTGTCATTCTCAACATTGAATACGTGACCACCACCACGATTGTAAAATATCTGCACAACTGCTCTTGCGCCGTTTCCGTATTGCTGCATTTTCTTTGTAATGTTTTCCATTACGCCGGAACCTGTACTTGCACCAACGGATTCTGTTTTCGCATTCTGGAATGCTCCACGCCACCGGCCGTGAAAGATCCCGTCTTTTGAATACGGTACAGTGTTGAGCTTATCGCCTTTGTATGTGGGAAGTGCCTCAACGTCATAGCCTCTACGCAATAACTCGTAAGCAACAACAACACGCTGACAGTTATGCGAGAACTCTTTATAATCGCGCGAAAAATTAGGATTAGCCTCTACTATTGCTGTAGCCACTGACTTTTGCTCCCCTTTTGTTCCTATCGCTTCTTTTAACGTATCTGCAATATGTTCACCGGGTCCGGCACTCCAAGTACCAAAATCAGATGATCCCGGACCAAACTTACTACCGGCACCACGACCGCCGAAATACTGTAGGTTGATTCCAAACATATTATACCTCACTTCCCGAAAATAGTCAAATTTTTTAGACTGTCACTATTAGACTACTCTTCAACTTCGATTTCCATGCTATCTGTTTCATCATCTATCTCTACGCCCTGGCTCTCTAAGAACCGTCTTGCTGCGTTTTTCAATTCCTCTTTTCTCTGTTCGTCTATCATGCGGGTTTCCTCCTACGCT
>JAEEHY010000141.1 GCA_016281085.1 Lachnospiraceae bacterium | reverse complement strand
GCTGTGAAGATCTGTTTTATATGAGCAGAAAGACAATCGGATCAATGGACAGACTGTGCAGGGAGAGGAAGATTGCCCGTAAGCCGGATGTAGTGATAAATGATGTTATCCCTGCCAGGTTTATGTATGATGAAGAGGGCAGGGCTGTTCCCGAAGATGCCAGGAGTGATGAGCTTGTGCATCTTGAGAAGAATCTGTTCAGGATTGATGAGAATACGTATACAGGTCCCTGTAACAGAAGTATTCGTGTCTTCACGGGTACGGATCCCGATGAAGAAGCTGTCGAGGCTGCCGTGAGGATACAAAAGCTTGTAAGAGAGGAAGGTTATCATTATAAGGACATAGCTGTGGTAAGCGGTGACATAGACACCTATATGCATGCATGTACACGTGCTTTCGGAAAGTATGATATTCCCGTATTCGTGGATAAGACAATTCCCATACTGCTTAATCCCATGGTTGAATATATACGTGCTCTTCTTGATATAGTAACGGATGATTTCAGTTACGAGGCAATGTTCAGATTTCTCAGGTCGGGACTTTTTTACAGCCCGGATGAAAGGAAGGATATAAACGGGACTGCAAAGGAAGAGAATACAGGATACACGGACAGTGGGTATGGACTGATTGACCTGCTTGAGAATTATGTTCTTAAATTTGGAATAAAAGGCCGGAAACAGTGGGTAACTGCTTTTGTTAAGAAACCCGGGGAAATGAGTGAGACAGAGCTTAAGGCTCTTAATGATATAAGGAAACATGTTGTAGATACGATAATCCCGTTCTATGACGAGCTTTATAAAGACGGGAAAGTCAAAGAGGGGGATGATGTCAGGGTAATTGCAACGGCACTTTACCGGTTTATGACAGTAAACAGATTGCAGGATAAGATGCAGAGGCTAAGTGATGATTTTGCCGGGATGGGTGATGTTGTAAGGGCCGGGGAATACGGTAAGCTGTATGAGGAAATATGTGATCTGCTTGATAAAATGGTGAGACTGCTCCCGGGAGAGGTTATTTCCGTTAAAGAATTTGCACAGCTTCTGGATGCCGGTCTTGCAGAGATAAGGACAGGTGTGATCCCGCCATCGGATGATTATGTGCAGGTCGGTGATATAACACGAACAAGACTGCGTGATATCAAGGCCCTGTTTTTCATGGGAGTAAATGATGGAATAATACCGATGAACAGCGGAAACGGCGGTATCATCTCAGATATGGAGAGGGAATTCCTTATGGATACTTCCGGAGATTCAATGCCCGCAGGATGCGCAGGACAGAAGGGGGCTTCCGGTACAAATGACGGGAAAGAGATACAGCTTGCACCGACAGCCAGGATGAAGGCTTATACACAAAGACTGTATCTTTATATGCTGGTTACAAAGCCAAGGCGGAGATTGTATATTTCATATTCAAAGCTTGACAGTGATGGGAAATCGATCAATCCTTCATATTTTGTTAAAACAATAATGCATATGTTTCCGGAACTTAAGATCCAAATTCCCGATGAAGGGACGTCGAACAGAGTGTATAACAGGAACAGCGGAGAAGAACGTCTGGCAACGGAGGTAAGGGATATTGTTTCGGGTGTTCCGGATGAGCCTTATGACAGCTTTATGAAGCTGTTTGATGTATATGCACTGGATATGAGCTGCAGGGACAGGCTCGGTACATTGCTTCGCGGTGCGTTTTTGAACAGGGATATAAACAGGAATGACAGTATAAGCAGGGCAGTGGCAAAAGCATTGTACGGTAATGAGCTGGTGTGCTCAATAACGAGACTCGAAAGATATGCGGCATGTGCGTACAGTCATTTCCTCAAGTACGGTCTGTCTCTGAAGCAGAGGGAGCTTTTCTCTTTTGAAGCTAAGGATATGGGTTCGGTGTTCCATGACACGCTTAAGGAATATGCGCAGATACTTAAGGAGAGAAAGCTTTCATGGCTCAGTGTTGTTGAAAAGGACAGAGAAGAATTAATAGATGAAGCTATACAGAGGTGTATAGCAAAAGGTGATTACAGTGCGATCTACGGCTCGTTCAGGACACAGTATGCAATATACAGGATGAGGAGGATAACAGGGAGGACGGTAAATACCCTTACCGAACAGCTCAGGAAGGGAAGCTTCGAACCGGACGAGTTCGAATTGGCGTTCAATTCGGAAAACGATCTTAAGTCTCTTAACATAGAAGTGTCTGATGAAGAAAAGGTACGGCTTATCGGACGTATTGACAGGCTTGACACATATAGGGACGGGGAATCGGTTTATGTGAAGATCATAGATTACAAGTCGGGTAACAAAGGATTTGATCTCGCTGCCGTATATATGGGACTTGATCTCCAGCTCGTGGTCTATTTAAATGCGGCAATGGAAATGCTTGGTGATAATTCGGTTCCCGCAGGGATATTTTATTATCATGTGGATGATCCTGTTATCAGGGATGATTCGGGAGATGATCCCGATGAGTCTAAGATAAATGAAGAGATATTCAAACAGCTTAAGATGAAAGGACTGGTAAACAGTGATCCGAAGATCTACAGGCTGATGGACAGTGACTTTACCGACAGGTCGACCATCATCCCGGTTGCGATAAAAAAGGACGGGGATTTCAAAAGCGGAAGTTCTGTAGCGAGTACAGATGAGTTCCGTACAATTTCCGAATACGTGCATTATAAGATCGGTGAGATGGGGAAGGAAATACTGG
>JAEEHY010000140.1 GCA_016281085.1 Lachnospiraceae bacterium | reverse complement strand
TATATCTTTTAAGCAGATTGACATGACCCGATGTAAGTGCCGTTCCAAGTGCTCCCACCGTCTGGGAAAAACCGGCCTGATGCATGGAGATCACATCCATATAGCCTTCACATACGATTATATGATCCTTCCTTGCCGTCCTTGCATGATTCAGACCGTACAGGTTGCGGCCCTTATCAAATACCATAGTCTCCGGGGAGTTAAGATATTTCGGCTCTCCTTCGCCCATAACACGCCCACCGAATGCGATCACCCGGTGATTCACATCCATTATCGGGAAGATAGCCCTGTTCCAGAACATATCCGTCATGCCTTCACGCTCGTTCAAGTAGAATATGCGCATCTCCTTAAGCACATTATCATCATATCCCTTGGACTTAAGGTACCGGTACATAAGATTCCTTCCGGTAACGGCATAACCCAGTCCGAACTTATTGATCGTCTCATCCGACAGTCCCCTGTCTTTGAAGTAATCATATGCCTTCTTGCCTGATTCGCTCCTGAGCTGGAAGTAATAGTACTTCGCCGCCTCTTTATATGCTTCAAGGATCCTCGTCTTGAGATTGTCCCTCTCCCTTGCCTCCTGAGAATACTCTATCTGCGGCAAAGTCACTCCGGCCCTTTCAGCCAACAGCTTAACAGCTTCGGGAAATGTGTAATTCTCATAATTCATAATGAAGGTGATCACGTTCCCGCTCTTACCGCATCCGAAGCAATGAAACATCTGCCGCTGTGCGTTTACGGAAAAAGAAGGTGATTTCTCATTGTGAAACGGACACAGTCCGAAGTAGTTACTTCCCTTTTTCTTCAATTGTACATAGGATGATATGACATCCACTATATCATTTCTGACCCTAACCTCATCTACGATGGTATCGGGATAATACATAATCTATCAATCCTTCCACGAATCCGGCATATATATGTCATTGAAAACCGATATTGCAAACCGGTCGGACATTGATGAGATGTAATCGCATACTACCCGCTCCAGGCTGTCGCCGCGGTTCTCACGAAGTATCCTGTATTCCTCCGGAAGCATATAATGGTTCTTAAGATAATACTCATAAAGATTTTCGACCAGTCGCTCGGCCTTAACCTCTTCCCCCTTGGCCTTGGGGTTCTGGTACACATTTTCAAACATAAATGCGCGAAGCTCCATCATTGCCTGACCTATTTCATCGGACATACAGATGTCATCCGCATCCCTGCTGTTTGTGATTATATCATGTATAAATCTGTCAAGACGCTTGGATGTTGTATCACCCAGGGTGTTTCGAAGTTCCTTCGGGATATCATCTTCGCTTAAGATCCTCCCCCTTATCGCATCATCCATATCGTGATGCATGTAAGCGATCTTGTCCGACAGCCTTACTATCTTGCCTTCAAGAGTCGATGGCATGCTGCTTGTCTGGTGATTGAGGATCCCGTCCCTTACCTCCCAGGTAAGGTTGAGTCCCTTGCCTTCCTTCTCCAGAACCTCCACCACTCTCTTGCTCTGTTCGTTGTGCTTGAACCCCATCGGGCAGACCCTGTCAAGAGCTCTTTCACCCGCATGTCCGAAAGGAGTGTGGCCAAGATCGTGCCCTAACGCTATCGCTTCAACCAGATCCTCATTGAGGCGAAGCGCCTTGGCTATCGTCCTCGCATTCTGAGACACTTCCAGCGTATGTGTCAGCCTGGTCCTGTAATGATCGCCCTCAGGCGTGAGGAAAACCTGAGTCTTATCCTTAAGCCTTCGGAATGATTTAGAGTGCAGTATCCTGTCCCTGTCTCTCTGGAACACAGGTCTTATATCACACTCGGGCTCCTCCACCTCGCGGCCTCTAGACTCGGAGGACAGTGTGGCTCCCGGCCTCAGATATTCTTTTTCTCTTAATTCAAGCATCTCACGAATACTCATATTTCATCCTCGCAATATAAGTATTCGATATAAAACTTAAAATTCCTTTTTTTTTAAATATTTTTTATTTTTTATATTGTATCTACATTCAGAACAGTTATGATATACTACCCTTATACGGAGGAACAAAATGCAGATTTTCACTGAACATTATCCCGATATTCATCCGGGATATCCAATTGAGAAACTGGCCTCACCCGACAGAATACTCTTCATCGACATCGAAACAACAGGTCTGTCGCGCGAGAAGACCGCACTTTACCTTATCGGGTGCGGCTTCTTTAACGGGGACGGATATCATACTATCCAGTGGTTCGCGGATTCATATGCCGACGAAGTACTTATCATCGACGAGTTCAACAGATACATAAACGGCAGGTTCGACCTGCTCCTTCATTACAACGGCAACCATTTCGATATCCCGTATCTTAAATACCGTGCTAATGTGTATGGAAGGGAACTCTGTCTTACCCGTCTTGACAGCTACGATATTTATTTAAAGATCAAACCCTATAAGAGCCTCCTTTCACTGCCGTCCTTAAGGCAGCGAAGCATTGAACAGCTTCTGGATATAAACAGTGACGATCCGTATACCGGAAGGGAGCTCATAAGTGTATACAGGAATTACACCAAACATCCGTCTGATGAGCTGTTACAGCCCCTTATATATCATAACAGCGAGGATCTGAAAGGGATGGCATACATCCTGCCAATACTTTATTACACAGATTTATCGGATACCATACT
>JAEEHY010000139.1 GCA_016281085.1 Lachnospiraceae bacterium | reverse complement strand
TCCTGAAGAAACAAGGGCTTACGCATCCGACCGTATTTCCAGGATACAGGAAAGACTGTCAAATGCTAAAACTACCGTGATATCAGCCATCAGAAAAGTGTTCAGACTGCCTGACAGAAAGAAGGTTTATACCGCACAGATAGAAAAAGCGGTAAAGCCCAGCATCATGGAAAAGCTTCGCCTGGCAAGGGAAAAGGCTGATAAAGAAAACGCAGCACGTTCAGCTGTAAGCATTAAAAGAAACAACAGAGATTTGGAAAGATAAGGAGGAAAACACAATTGAATATTTTTAAGGATGTTAAGGAAGCTGTGTCCGTAAGAGACGCGGCTTCTTTTTATGGGATCAGAGTAAACAGGAACGGTATGTGCATATGCCCGTTCCACGATGACAGGAATCCGAGCATGAAGGTGGATAAGAGATTCCACTGTTTCGGATGTCAGGAGGACGGTGATGTGATCGATTTTGTCGGCAAGCTGTTCTCCCTTAAGCCATTAGAGACAGCAAGAAAGATTGCGGATGATTTCTGCATCACAACAGATGATCATAAAGAGCTTCCTGCATATACGTCACATCAGAAACCAGCGTTATCACCGGAAGCTCAGGAGCAGAAAGATTTTAAAGAACTTGTCGATCTGGCCATATCGCTCATTTGTGATTTCCACAGGTATTGGTGGAAGGTCAGGGAAGCAGAACTTCCGGGCGAAGACGGTGAATGGTCGGAGCTTTTCTGCAAGGCTATAGATAACGTCAACCTTGCAGGGGAATGGTTAAAGATACTTGAGAATGGGGAGGAGGATGAAAAACGTGAATTACTCAACTATTTATGCAGCCGATGAAAAGAACATTGAGATCCGTGCTTTCATCAGGGAAGCGCTCATTAAGACAGGAAAGGGATGTATCAAACAGAATATCCCCAACATCCTGTATGTATTTGAGAACGATCCGTATTTTAAGGGTAAGTTTAGGTTTAATGAGCTTACCGAGAAGATCGACCTTGTAGGTGATTTTGACTGGGCTCGCACCGGCATGCCGGTCACCGATACGGATATGAACTATATAAATATGTACCTCGATACGTACTATGACATCAATAATGACAGGCGTATCCTTCAGGCGCTTAATATAGCAGCCAATAATAACCGTTACCACCCGATCAGGGAACAGCTTAAGCTCCTCATATGGGACGGTAAGCCGAGGATACGCTATGCACTGCATCATTTCCTTGGTGCGGATACATCTGATCTTACCTATGAATCGCTTAAGCTCACCATGCTGGGTGCAGTAGAGAGGGTTTTTAATCCGGGATGCAAGTTTGAGTACATGCTCTGCCTTGTCGGGGGACAGGGAGCCGGAAAATCAACCTTCTTTCGTTTCCTTGCAATAAAGGACGAATGGTTCACCGATGATATAAGAAAGCTGGATGATGAGAATGTCTACAGGAAGTTGCAGGGACACTGGATCATTGAGATGTCCGAGATGATAGCTACGAGCAGCGCCAAGAGCATCGAAGAGATAAAGTCGTTCATATCACGTCAGAAGGAAACCTATAAAGTGCCTTATGAAACACACGCGGCTGACAGGCCGAGGCAGTGTATCTTCGGAGGAACCTCCAATAAGAGGGAGTTCCTTCCGGGCGACCGCTCAGGTAACAGACGTTTCCTTCCGGTATCATGCCATTCTGAATCGGCAGAAGCGCATATCCTTGATGATGAGGAAGCTTCAAGGGCTTATATCATACAGATGTGGGCGGAGATCATGGAAATATACAGGAATGGTAACTATAAGCTGTGTCTTCCGGAGGATCTGAGGGATCAGATGAAAGACCATCAGCAGATGTACATTCCCGAAGACTCGGATGCTACTGCTATCTTGGGATTCCTTGAAGATACCACGGAAGAATATGTCTGCTCCAAGATGCTGTATCATGAGGCACTTAATCATCCCGAACATGATATCCCACAGAAATGGGAGCTTAATGCTATAAACGAGATCATGATCGTATCCGCATCTGACTGGGAACAGGGCCCCCAGCACAGGTTCGATAAATATGGACAGCAGAGATCCTGGATCCGTAAGGGGAATGTTGATGGTGACGGTTTCATCCATATTCCGGAGGCAGCACTAAAGGATGTCCCCTTCAGGTAAATAACCTGTAAACAGACGTTTACACTCGTTTACATCTTCGTTTACGCGCAGGACCGCTTATTTACTTGCTTTACAGTCATTTGTAAACGTGTAAACAAGAAATATATAAATAAAGAAAAAGAATAAATATATAAAACTCCCTGCAGGGGAATAAATAGTTTTTTATCTCTCGTTTACAGGTTGGTTTACAAACCTCGTTTACATGTCCCTGCTTGGAAAAGACACTTATCAACCACACTCTCGGTCTTCCGGGAGTTTTTTATTGCCCGTCAGTCGGTCTGTTCGGCCTTCTGTCGGGCTTTTTTACACAAAACAGGAGAAACATATGAAAAAAATCAAATATTCCTCAAGAAAGTATACGTTACCCGACAAGGATAAAAATGAGATATTGTCCTTGAAAACCATTATAAACACCCTTACAATAGAGGGTGACAGTCCTGCGACATTACAGGATATGAAAAGCAGATTGGAAATTAAATATGAACAGGCACTTAAGGATGTCCACCACAACAAGCTGTTTCAGATCTCTGACGGTCGGTGGAAGACCAAGAATCCCCAGATAGCAAAGCAGACAAGGATAGATCTGTTGGAGGCTCTGTACCAGTACTATTTTGGAACTCGCCCTATGACTATCGAGGAGTTGTTTGAGGCTTGGATCATCGAATTCAAAAAGGATACCGAACTCGGACATCGCTCGATCCTTTCCCATGACCGCTTTATAAGCGATTGGAAGAGATTTTTCAAAGGTTCTGCCATTGCCGGCATGAATATCTCCGAAGTAAAGGTATCTCATATCAAGAACCTTTACAAAGAGATCACCGCCAATGAAGCGATCACCCGCGGTACGCTTACCAATGCCAAGAGCCTTCTGAACCACGTGTTTGACTATGCCGTAGATCATGACTACATTACGTATAACCTTGCAAGATCCGTTAACACAAGAGATCTTCACTGCAAGGAAAACAATAATGACTACAAGGTATACACGGATGAAGAGCGCGAAAAGGTACTTGTACAGGCCGAGAAGGAAGATGATGTGTTCGCAAGAGCTATCACTCTCATGTTCTGCTCTTGTACAAGGATCGGGGAGATAAGAGCTCTCAAATGGGAAGATATCGATTTTGAGAAAAAGACGATGTACATCCACAGGGAGATAATCAGGAGCAAGGACGAAGATGGTCATGAAAAATACGTCTGTGTTGATCATACCAAGACAAGGCTTAAGGAAGGCAACAGGTATCAGCCTCTTTCAGATAAGGCCATCAGTGTTCTCAAAGCACAGAGGCGTAGCAATCCCTTCGGGGAATACGTTTTTCTCTTTAAGGACAAGCCTCTGGTATCCAACACTATCAACCATCATCTGATGCGCATATGTGAGCGCGCCGGTGTTTCTTATATGTCTAGTCATAAGATCAGGTTCTGGTCGGTGACGAACATGTATGCAAAGGGAATGCAGGCGGCAGATATCCAGCGCATGGCCGGACACTCCGACCCCTCAACCACAGATCATTACAAGCGCGTATCAAGGCTGGGAGCAGTTGATCAGGACGAATGGAATGAAATGTTTGGATAGGCAGTAAAATTGTTCTTAAGTACAGCTAACCCACTGTGTACCCCACTGTACCCTTTTCGTAAAAATAAAAGAAACTCAGAAATGCCGTAACAACGGCAATTCTGAGTTCTCCACCAGAGCGCGAGACGGGACTCGAAGCCAAGGAAAAAATCCTTATAGTCCTTGTTTTCAGGGCTCTCCGGTTACAAAAAAACCAAAAGTTCCCACTTCCGGTTCCCACCATTTTAACACTTATGATCCAATAGCAGTAGCCACGC
>JAEEHY010000138.1 GCA_016281085.1 Lachnospiraceae bacterium | reverse complement strand
TCCTGAAGAAACAAGGGCTTACGCATCCGACCGTATTTCCAGGATACAGGAAAGACTGTCAAATGCTAAAACTACCGTGATATCAGCCATCAGAAAAGTGTTCAGACTGCCTGACAGAAAGAAGGTTTATACCGCACAGATTGAAAAAGCGGTAAAGCCCAGTATCATGGAAAAGCTTCGCCTGGCAAGGGAAAAGGCTGATAAAGAAAACGCAGCACGTTCAGCTGTAAGCATTAAAAGAAACAACAGAGATTTGGAAAGATAGGAGGAAAACACAATTGAATATTTTTAAGGATGTTAAGGAAGCCGTGTCAGTAAGGGATGCGGCTTCTTTTTATGGGATCGATGTTGACCGGAACGGTATGTGTATCTGTCCGTTCCATAATGACAGGAACCCGAGTATGAAAGTTGACAGGAGATATTACTGCTTCGGCTGTGGAAAAACCGGGGATGTGATCGATTTTGTTTCAGAGTATTTTAACCTGAGCCTGAAAGCATCTGCTTTTAAACTTGCTTTTGACTTCGGGATAAGCAAAGTTGACATATCAAAACCCTGCACGGTCAGAACACAGGTGTCCGATACTTTGGATAGAAAGGCATCGGCTGATGATGTTCTTAACGAGTTATGCGATCTTGCCGTGGATCTTCTCTTTAACTACAGGGACCATTGGATCATGGTCAGGGACAATAACATACCTGTCGGTGAAAGCGAGTGGACGGATGACTTTATAACGTCCATAGAAAATATAAGCAGGGCTGAAATAATGCTCGACATACTGCTATCAGGCTCATTGCCCGACAGGGAGGAACTGATACGTGTCCTCACCGAAAGAACAGGAGGTGGCGCCGATGAATGAAACATGGGACAGCTTAAGCCCCCTGCAGAAGGAGGCCATTATACAGGCTTACAAAGAAAGCATTAAACCGGATGTACCCTTATGGTACGAGAACGGCAAACTGAACGAGGTCATGTATGTAGAGGCATTGTTAAATGAAATGCCTCTTTTCTGTGTGAACAACAGATTGTATACGAGTGAAGGGATGCCTGTAAACGAAGATCGTCTGGCGTCAAGGATAATGAACCAGTTATCTGCCTATATGACCACAGGTCTTCCAAAACGTGTTTCTTCACTGATGGACAGCATAAGGCTCCGCTGTTTCAGGGAGGCACCCCTGATGCCCACCGACAGGATCAACATATCTAACGGAACGCTCTTTACAGACGGGACTTTTTCAGATGAGAAGATGTTCTGCCTCGGAAGGCTTCCGGTAAGCTACGATCCCGGAGTCGGGTCACCCGGACGATGGATGGATTTCCTCGGAGAGCTTCTCGAACCCGAAGACATCATAACCCTCCAGGAATTTATGGGCTATCTCCTCATCCCGACAAACAGGGGTCAGAAGATGCTCATGATAATCGGCAAAGGCGGGGAAGGAAAATCACGTATCGGTATCGTTCTTAAAGCCATACTCGGTGATACGCTCCATATAGGAAGCGTACAGCGTCTCGAAAATGACAGGTTCGCCCGTGCCAACCTGATCGGCAAGCTTGCGATGTTTGACGATGACATGGTGATGGAGGCTCTCCCGGAAACACATCTGCTCAAATCGATCATAACACTTGAAGGCGAGATGGATGTCGAGGTAAAGGGAAAGCAGAGTTTCCAGGCACCTCTCTATTCCAGGATCATAGCGGTAGGTAACGGGGCATTATCAGCCCTTCACGACCGAAGTGACGGTTTCTACCGCAGACAGATCATCCTGACAGCCAGGCCGGTAAAACCCGGGCGTGTCAATGACCCCTTCTTATCCGAGAAACTGGTCGCTGAAAAGGAGGCCATCTTCCTGTGGTGCTTTGAGGGCCTTAAGAGGCTTCTTGACAATGATTACCGCTTTACGATCAGCGAATATGCCGAGAAGAACATGGCATCCATTATGGAGGAAGGCAATAACATCCTCTCTTTCATCCGTTCAAGCGGATATATCCGTTTTGAAGCAGGTACCTGTGTGACGACGGCAAAGCTCTATGAGACGTACTTAAGGTTCTGCACGGAAAACTGCCTTAAGCCAATGTCAGAGAGAACGCTCAGCGGGTATTTTAAGGAGAATGCGGATAAGCTTGGCATCCGTCCTTCGAACACGGTCGACAGCGGAGTGCCCGGCAAGAAGGTGCGTGGCTTCATCGGCATGTTCACCATGCTCAGGACAAACGCATAGACATATAGACATATAGACACATAGACACATATTTTTAAATCAGTATATATATTTTCATTACAGACATAACTTAACTTCAAAACATGTGTCGATGTGTCGTAAGCCCGTTATTTACTGCTTTGTCGGGCTTATTGATATGTATTGGATATGTCACGGATAAGTAAATAACATAACGTATAAACACAACTCTCGGTCTTCCGGGAGTTTTTTTATGCCCGTCAGTCGGTCTATCAGGCCTTCTGTCGGGCTTTTCTTATGAAAGGATCAGATAATGAAGGATTTAAAACAGCGTATTGACAAGACCATACTCCACCGCGCTATAATCGACGGTGAAGAGTTGACCCGCGATTATGTTATGAATAAACGTGAGACGATACTAAAAAAACATATCAACAGCGTATATCCTATAAAGGAGATACAGAAGGGAGAAACAACACTATATTATACTAAGCTGGAACCGAACAACCGTAATCATTCGCATAAGGTAAGCGCAAAGTCACTCGATGCCCTTTATGACAAGATAATCGCTTATTATCTTGAAATAGAGATAAGGGATAAGACTACAGCATACGATATTCTTGATATGGCACTGCTCGATCTTAATCCTTTGACTGCCTCAATGCATAGACAGACATTCAATAAATATTTTGCAGGCTTTAAGGACAAGAAAATATCAGCCCTGTGTGAAAAGGATATACGGGAATGCCTTCAGGCAATGTTATCGGAAGGTATAAAGGCTAAAGCCTTTAACAATGCGACCAGCACGCTAAACAAGATCAACGATTACTGTGTATACAACCATATCAACTGCATAAACATAAGGGATAAAGTTTCAGAATTCCGTAAATGTAAGATGGTAGGCAAGAAAGTCTTCCTAAAGAGCAGCAAAAGGGAGCAGGAGCTTGCATTCAGCGAGTCTGAGGCAGTAAAGATAATACGTTATGCACTTGAAAACGCGGATTATCTCAATCTGGCGATAGCAGCACTTATAACTACCGGTTTACGTTCCGGTGAACTGCTGGCTCTTAAGCCCTCAGATATTGATATCGAGAACGGGCTTATGTATGTTGACAGGATGGAACAGACTAAGACCTATGATATACTCGATCACTGTAAAGATAACTCTGAAAGGACAGTTTTTCTAAATTCTGATGCAAAAGTGATCTTCGGGAAGGTTCTTTCTATCAGG
>JAEEHY010000137.1 GCA_016281085.1 Lachnospiraceae bacterium | reverse complement strand
GTACAGATGAAATGGCCACCGATAATATGTCCGATTCTTATGATTTTCTAAGGATAGCATTTCTGAAGATTCCCATTAACAACATCCTCAGTAAGCACAGGGGCGATGAGTTATGTACTGTCCTGCTGATAGATGAGGATAAATACCTGAATTATGAAATGGCTCTTCATATAAGATTGGCCGATAATATCCGTGTTATCTGTAAAACAGATGAAACGCCCGATGAGCTTGATCCGATGATAACTCTGTTTGATGAAGATGACTGTCTGGCAAGATATTACTGGCAGACATATCCCATAGAGAGATCTGAGAAGGATATCATCATCATAGGAGACGGTTCGCCTGTAGACAGGATACTGGAGAGGGGATTGCTGATCAATGTATTTCCCAAAGGCATGGGATTGTGTTATCATGTTTTCGGATATAACGGAGTATTCCGTGAGGATCACAGGGAAGTAATGTTATCCCTTGGCTCAGACAGGATAGATGATAATATAGTATTTCATGATGATACATGGCAGCATGATACGGAATTATTGCTTCGTGCATCACGTATCATCCTGTGTGATAGAGACGCAAGAAATAATCTGTCGGTCAAAAACAGGATAAGACGGTATTTCCCGGTAGAGGGAACCGTCTATCTGTTCCATCACGGAATGGAGGCATCCGATGCCGTTGTTGTGAACAGGACCGGGAGTGTTTATAACAAGAATCTTCTGTTAAGCGGTATCCAGAATAAGCTTGCGGTAAATATTAATGAACTGTACAGAGAAAAGGTGGGAGATGATGCTCCGACCTGGGAGAAGCTGTCGGAATTCCACAGACAGGCCAATATTACAGCAGCCGACCATCTGCTGACCAAGGTAAGATTTCTTCTTCCCGAAGATGATGTAAGAGCATTAACTGAAGAGATATGTCATAAGGCATATAAGGTTTTTGCAGGACTTGATCCTGACAGAAGAGAAATATGCAGAAGACTTGAACATGACAGATGGATGAGATTCTATCTTATGTATAACTGGATATATGATCCTGTACGTGATAATAAGAAACGCAGACATCATCTTCTTGTCCCCTTTGAAGAATTATCGGAAGAAGAGAGGATAAAGGATGATTCGGCATGGCAGGTTCTTAATGAAGATATTTTTTAAGGGGAAAGTACAGATATGCTGATAACAATGATCCTGATTTCCACAGCTGTTTTTCTTGCACTGATCAGATACTCCGCAATGAAACCCGAGAAGCGGGGGTCTTTGGTGGGTGCCATGTTTATGGTTGCCGCCGTAGGCGGTCTTATTCTTTACAGCCAGATATATTCCGTAAAAGTAACCAATCCGGCCACTCTCTTTAATTCAATCCTGCAGACACTTATCAGTGTCGGACGAATGTTTGCCGGCGTCAATGATTATAAGAGTATACCGGAACCGTATGCGGAGAATAAGGTATGGATGATAATTTATTGGATCATACATTTCTTCGCTTACTATTCAATGGCAAGCGCCGTGATCATACTTCTTGGTAAGAATGTCATTAAGTGGAGCCGCTTCCTGCTGATGCGCTACAGGAAGCTTGAAATAATATACGGTGTAAATGACGGTACCGTTACTTTCGGTTCTTCACTTGCCAGGGACCGTAATTCCATGGTCGTTTATATAGGAACTGCAACAGGAGGGCAGGAGAATACGATCCATCAGATGGGTGGTCTTGTTGTAGATGATTCATGGGCTACGAAACCTACGGTTGAAATTACGAGACGGTTATCCCTGTTAAAGAGCTCCAATAAGATAAATGTATATACCATCTCCGGGAATGAAGAGGATAATCTGACATATGCCTTAAGGCTTGCAGATTGTTTTGGCGAAGCCGGTATCGATCCGAGAAGAACCATGCTTACGATACTCGGTTATGCCGAGAAGGAAGGAGAGATACTTCAGGCAGCCGGGGATCATTACGGTTATGGAGAAGTAAAAGCCTTTGAAAGATCGGAAATAACAGCCAGACTGCTTCTTCAGAAATATCCCCTGTGTAATGTGATCGATTTTGATGAACATGCAAGAGCTCACAGAGATATAGATGTTCTTCTTGTCGGCTTTGGTCCCATGGGTAAGGAAGTATTAAGGAAGGTTGTTGCCAACGGACAGTTCGCCGGAACGACACTGCATGTTACGGTATTTGATCCGGGAGCAGAGCATAATGACGGATTCTTCAGGTACAGATATGGGGAAATGCTTGAGAATTATGATATTAAATTCGAGCCTTATGGAGCAAGGAGCAGGCAGCTGTGTAACTATCTTGAAGAACATGCTGATACCCTTGAATATATTGTGGTTTCTGTCGGCAACAGTAATTTCGGACGTGAGATAGCAGTGGATATCCTGTCGCTCCTTTCACGAAAGGGATGCAATACACCGGTATATCAGTGCTGTGATTCGGTAGTAACACTGTATGGAGCAAACGGGGAGATCAGGAAGTCCAAATTAAGTGATGCAGATGTATTATACGGCGGATTAATGGATGAACTTGCCATATCGATAAACCACTATTACTGCGGAAATGATCAGACTGCTCAGGAACAGTGGAATGCATGTGATTATTTCAGCAGGATGAGCTGTCGTGCGAGCGCGGACTATCTTAAGTCACTTCTTACCAGGCTAGACCTTTTGGATGCAGACGGAATAGATGATGAAACAATGGAAAATCTCGGTATTACAGAGCATCTGCGTTGGTGTGCCTTCCATTATTCCATGGGTTATTCCCGTATGGATGATAAGGAATGGAACGAGCGGGCCGGGCGTTTCATTAAGGAGAAAGAGGAGACAGGAAAGGGAAGTACCCGTATTTCCAAGAATGCAGGTGAAATGAAACATGCATGTCTTATACCGTGGGATGATCTGGATATCCTCTCCGATAAGGAGAATAAGATCACAGGTAAGAATGTTGATTATAAACAGATGGATAAGGATAATATCCATGTTGTATGGGAGATGCTTAAGAATAAATAAGAATTTTTATGGGAGGAATTAAGGATGATAAGAAGGATCAAAACAACAGCAGCGATACTTGGCTTTGCGATTGCTTTCTCGGGAGTATGCGGATGCGATAAGGGGACCGTAAACGTAAATATAAATGTGAATACAGCCCCGGAAGTGGAAGAAGATCTGAATGAAAATGCTGAAGGAAATGATGAAGAAAAAGCGGAAGAGGAGTCTGTTGAGCTGACAGACCTTACTGAACCTGAAGAAACCGGAAATGAGACATCGGAAGAAGAAAATGTCAGGGCAGGTGAAGATGATAATGCATACGGAGAACTTTATATCGACAAGATAAATGAGCTTAAGTCCGATGGCCTGGCTGACCAATTCGCCCTTGCAGATATAGATGCAGATAATACCCCGGAACTTATCGCAAGCGATTCCGAAGGATCCTTTGAGCATGATAATGCTTTCATTTTTACGATCCGCGATGATGAAGCAGTTAAGCTGGCATCAGTGATTGCAGGTGTTGACGGAGGCAGTCTTGATTATTCAGAGGGGAATAACCTTATTCATGTAGGCGGAGCAGTTGCCGGGATGAGAGATGTGTTTTATGAGATAAAGGACGGTGAGCTTGTGGAAGTGTTCATTGCCGAGGCAACCAACATGGACGATAATGCTGAATATTCGGTAAACGGTTCCGATGTTGACGAAGAAGAATACTACAAGCAGATCAACGTCTTTATAGAGAAATATAATCCTCTAACACGTATTGCCTTTGACGGTTTATACGAGATCAACTATACATACGAAGACGGATTCGGATATTTCGAGGAGGGCAGATCGGAGAAATATGATTCATATGATGATATCACTGAATAGTCATTCTAAATGATATTTTATAAGATGCGGGGCCGGAAATCCGGCCCCGTTTTCTTTATCTGAATATATGGTATTTCTCTTTCTGTTCAGGTGATAATTCAGTACCTCCCGTCATCTGTTCGCCCTTCTTTTTGATCTCTGACGGAGAGAGAAGCGGGAATTTATAAAGGGTCTCTTCACCGTCGTATACGATCACTTCACCGTCGGGAGCCATGGCAATAAAGTTATCGATAACTTCGACAAGCTCACCGGTTCCTCCTTTTTCGTACAGGCAGGCTATGTTGTTTCCATAAGATTTTTCTTCGACCGACTGGCAGCCTATTATATAGTACGGAATCGAGTCGGTGGTATATGCTTCGATCGGATTTCCGTTTTCGGGATTCAGCGTGAGAACCTTTTCC
>JAEEHY010000136.1 GCA_016281085.1 Lachnospiraceae bacterium | reverse complement strand
GAGTCAAACAGAAGCTCATTACAGGTAGTGTTAAAGCTTTCTCTGTCAAGTCCGGAAGTTATATTGGCAAAGGATGAATTACAGGATCTTGCAAAGCTCGATCCCAGATCGAGATGACCGTGCTTCTGACCGTGATAACAGCTTATCTTAACATCTTCATATTCAAAACTTCCGTTACAGTCAAATTCATAATCATTGATCGCTTCCGGATATTCCTTAATGAATTCAAGAGCCGTAACTATCTTAAAGGTAGAACCCGGGGGATATACTCCCTGTGTGGTTCTGTTTAACAGGGGGCTGTTTTCCGTGTCTTCGTTAACAGCTTCCCATATCTCATCTATCCGGCCCGGATCGAAATCCGGCTTTGATACCATCGCAAGTATCTCCCCTGTTTTGACATCAAGCACCAGGACTGCCCCTTTCCTGTCACCCAGTGCCAGATCCGCGGTCTTCTGCAGTTCAATATCAAAGGTTGTGGTTACGTTATCTCCACGGTTTTTGATGCCGTTCAGATCATTATGAAGACGTAACCCTACCGGGTCATCCGATTTAAGCAGCGTAAAGTTCGCAATGGATTCAACCCCGATACTTCCCTGTGTAAAAAAACCTACGGAATGAGCGAACAGCGGACCGTATGGGTATACTCTTACCTCTGTTCCGTCTTCGTTGACTGTTTTTGCGAGAACCTCACCGTCTCTTGAGAATATCTCTCCCCTTATCACCTTTTTGGAGAGCAGTTCGGCACGCTTGGAATTGTACGCGTTGTTGATCACACTATCGCTCTTTACTGCCGCAAAATAAGCCACATAGGATATCAGCGCCGCAAACAGCAGTACAAAAACATATGTGATAAACAGGATATCCTTATTGGCAGTCTCTCTTATCTGCTTATTTCCTGTCTTTTCATCTTCTTTATTAAGTTCTGTTTTTTTTGATCTTTTAAATATCATATCACACCGGACATTTACGGTTTCCCCGATAATGCATTAATCGCCGTCGCTTTGATTTGATTTCCTGACAGAAACATACAGTCCCTGGATCACCGAAAACATAATGAGCGAAACCATTATTGAATTACTTCCGTAGCTTACAAGCGGAAGTGTCACACCGGTCAGCGGAATAAATTTGGTAACGCCGCCTATGGTCAGAAAAACCTGAAATCCATAGGTAACGGCAAGCCCTACCGCTACCAGCTTATAAAACATATCATTAAATCTCATGGCGATATTCATAAACATTACAAAGCAGCTTACGCAGATGAGGATAAGACAGACGCCGAACAGCACTCCCAATTCCTCGGAAATCGCCGCAAAAATAAAGTCAGCTTCAACAACAGGTATCCGGTTCGGAGCTCCCTGTGAAAGTCCCATCCCGAAAAAGCCGCCCGTTCCTATAGCAAACAGCGACTGGGCTATCTGATAACCCGAGGTCTCAATATTGCCCAGAGGATCCTGCCATGCCTCCACACGCACACGTACATGTGAGAAGATCCTGTATCCGATCATGGATGCAAAAGCGGCTCCCGCCATGCCGGTCAGGAAATATCTCTTCCTGCCCGTAGCGACAAAGAGCATAATAATATATACCATATAGAATATTATCGCACTTCCAAGATCCTTTGATGCAACCAGAAGAAGAACATGAATTCCGGCGATGACCGCACTCAGCATGTTACGTTTCTCCGACTTTGAACAGGTCAGTATTCCGGCTATCGCAAACACGAAGATGATCTTGACAAACTCCGAAGCCTGAAAAGATATTCCGCCTATCTTTAAATTCAGCTTTGAACCGTTTATCGCGGTAGAGAAAATCAATACGGCAGCCAGGGCAACAATTCCTGCCAGCGCCATCAGCCAGTAGAATCGTCTCAGGCGCTTGAATGTCTTAAGAACAAACGGTATCAGCACAGACAAAACCGCTGAAATGACGACGACCGTGAACTGTTTGGCTGCTTTCTGGTAATTGAGCCTTACAAGGATGATAAAACCTGTTCCTATAAGCATACACATATTGTTTACGAGAAGCTTGTTAGCCTCCGGATACAAAAGCCTGTACAAAAGAATGACAGACCAGAACAAAAGCTGTGTTTCCACATAGAACTTAAGTACTTCAGTATCCCTCATACACACATACAACTGTGCAAAAGCCGTCAGGTATACCAATGACATTACTATATCCTGACGTATGTAAATTCCGTTTCTGTCATTCTCATCGGAAAAACGGAATACATAAAAGCACTGAAATGTATATATCAGCATAAGCAGTATCAATATATATTTACTAAATGTAAGAAATATTGTTTCCAATCATTCCACTCCGCGTTTGAGATGTCCGGTAGTATGTCTTATATCGCTTACGTCCGTCTTTATCCCGTTAAGTACATCCCGATAATGTTCAAGCACTCTGACAATCTCATCCGCTGACTCAACGGTAAAATGTATCCTGTATGAATCAGGATACAAATTTGCAGGCAGTTCGGATGGCGAGACTATCATTGTGGGTACACAGTTCAATACAGTATTAAAGCATTCATTGCAATTACGGACAACCGGAAAGGAATTTCCAAGCCTGTCCTTTATGTATGTTATCCCGTTATCCTTAACACATCTGCCTTTTGTCTTCTGTATACATTGGGCCGATATCATCATCGGTGTTCTACCATACATGATAAATTCACCTTTTTTAAGATTTAGCCGGGCAAGTTCCTTTTTGTTTAATTCCACGGGATACGTAACAACATCCACACCTTCCCCGTAAAGCACCGATACAGTCCTGTCATTGACGGCATAAAGATGAATATCCGACACCACGGTACCTTTGTAGCCAATACGCTTAAGGTAATACAGTGCCTCATAGTTATCAACAGTTACACCATCGACTATTTTATCACAAAGTATAGTATTTAGCACGGGATTTTTATCGAAATATCCCTCTCTTAAAACATACGGAAGCGCAAGAAAAAACTTTTTCCCATATGCCGTGATCATGTTGCCCGTTCTGATGACAGCTTCCTCAACACCAGCATCAGCTCTGTAAAACGCATTGATATCAACTGTAATTATATCAACAAAGCCGTATTCAATAACAGTACCCAACATTTTAAGATCGTCTATTCTGCAGTTAACGGCCGGGGAAGACCCCTTTTCATAATATGCGTTATCATTTCCCTCTCCGAGTCGATCTTCTCCGGCATTACGGATGACAGGAGCTTCATCTTCCGATAACAAAACACCGCCTTCCCTGCGTCTGAAACCCTCAAGCATAACGTTCCTCAGTTCGTTAAGTGCTTCGCGCCTTGCATTCTTTATTGCT
>JAEEHY010000135.1 GCA_016281085.1 Lachnospiraceae bacterium | reverse complement strand
TAACCGTAAGTGCGCCATCCGGAACCGTAAGGCTTATGTCTCTTATGATCTCTTTCTTTTCTCCTTCATCCTCAACACCGAATGAAACGTTTCTCAGTTCAAGCATTTCCGGTACTCCTTTAAACTTTTCCCCTATATTTCCCATATATTATTTGCGCTTCAACACCTGTCTGTTAAGCAGATGTTGAAACGCCGAATCATCAAATCTTAACTGATTGTCCCCGATCAATCCTTTTTAAGCTTATCATAAATAGGGTATTTTACATCATATTCATCATTTGCAACAACAGACTGAACACCCTTCTTTGACTCCGTATTGATAACAATGGGAGCGTTCAGATTAACCGTCATCTTGGTAACATCAGAAGGAATAGTCATTGTCACCAGAACAAGTGCATTGTCTTCCGTAAGCTTGCCGATAACAGCTTCAATATCATCGGTAAACTTGGGTGAGTATCCGGGTTCTACAACGAGTGCCGGTACCACAGGCATCATGAATGCCGTCTCATCCAGAGAAACCATAAAATTGAGACCGCCTGCCGTATTCTTCTCATTGTCATACATGAGCGCGAACTTCTTCAGCTCGGGGAAGCCAAGAATCCCATCCGGAAATTCAACAATCTTACTGTCATCCACATCAATAGTCCCAAATAATTTCGTCGTAAATTCCATAACCCTCTCCTTCCTTACATCCTCCTACAGTGTTGAATAACCAAAACCGTTACATATGGCATCCACGGGCGTTCCTGCCTTGCACAGCGGACAGGCATCCATGGAATAGCTCATGTAGTCCGTAAGATCCCTTGTCGAATAAAGCGACCTTATCTGAACACCCTCCACCTGGATAGCCACTGAAAAAATAGCCGAAATGCCGATCACCTGTCCGCCATAGAAGCCGACGGAATTCACAGCACTTCTCAATGTATCACCGGTAGTGGCGGTATCGATTATTACCAATACCTTCTTGCCCTTGATCATATGACGATTGTTCTCACGGAACATCATCTGACCGCTGGCATTGTACTCAGGCGTGGTTATGTACATTGTCTGATGTCTGTTAGCCGATATAATACCGGCCTTCGTCAGCTTGTTGGCAAGATATGAACCGACTACCTCCATACCGTTAAGACACAGGATCGTGTCAATAACATCGGAAGATAAATACATATCAGCCATTTCCTCTCCTGTTGCTCTTGCCTCACGCTGGCGTGACTTCATGTCTGTCAGATCCATGTAGTAATTAACATGCGAATTCGGCGTGATAAAATGCCCCGGAATATAACGGAGCACAACGTCCTTGTTTTTCGAATAGTCAATCTTCTTGTAGTCCTGCATATGACCCCCTTATGAAATTATTCTGGTATAGTAAACAAAATAAATAATTTTGTTCGTTATACCTTTTAAATTATACCACAATTTGTATATAATTGCACAAACTTTTTAAAACTTTTAGAGAAAAATATGACAATTCAGACGAAGGACAGCATAAAAAATAAGGAAATCCCCTCTCAAGCTTGCTTGAAAGAGGGGATTTCCTTATTTTTTTATATTGGACTTGTCCAATGCACCGAAAAATGCGCAGCATTTTGAGGTGGGCTGGCCTTATAGTATACTCTTATATAATTTTTCTCTGTTTCTTTTATCCTTCGGGAGCACCACCCTGTCACAGCCTGCCCTTTTTGCAGCCTCCGCATCCTTCTCCATCCGGTCACCGATCACAAGGATCTCATCCGGCCGCAATCCGTAATCCTCCATGATAAGCTCAAGTCCTCTGGGATCCGGCTTAAGCGCACCAACCCTTTTATCAGTGGCGGCATACATACCGTCCGCTTCAATACCCAGTGAACGAAGTTTGTCTTCAATTGGGTAGTCCGACCATATGATGATCTTCTGTCCCGCAGCCCTTTTTGCTCTGATGATCTCAAGAAGCTCCTCATCCCTTGTATCATACACCGCCTTAAGAGGTTTTTCATACATCCATGTCTCAACGGTGCTTCTGACCATTTCCGGCGTGCAGTTCATCACCTTCGCAACGTAAGCGTACTGAGCTTCTTCAAGTGACTTCCCCTCGTCCGGAGCATGCGCAGAATTGTCCGATATTTCGGACAGCTCATCCCAATGTTCCCTTATCTCCCTGAACCTCTTTATCACAAACAGCTCCTTTATGCGCCAAAAATGGCACAGATAGTAACTTCCCAACATCCATGCCATTTTAAGCCGCAGCTGTCTCTGATAATAAAGCGTTCCGTCAAGATCAAAGACAAGTGCCTTATATTCATTTAATTTTCTGTTCATTACTGTAGTGTCATTCATATCATACCCCTGCCGGCAGGAGGAAAGGATCCATCCAGAAGTTAAGGAACTCAAGATCGACGAAGGACAGAACAACCAGCACCACGCACATAAAAGCAATATAAGCCAGAAGCTTCTTCTCCCTGTACAGCTTCTCGGGCTTTTGTACCGCCGAATCGGGCTTAAAGCTTATCCACAGATAGAAGCAGAACAGACCGAACACAAGCGGCATTGCTAGCAGATATTCGATACGGTACTTCACCATAAAGATACCTATGAAGAAGGTCGCCGTCATCGCGTAGAAAAAGGTTGAAACGAGAAGTGAATTCTCCGTGTAATGCTTGAATGATTTCCTGTAAAGCCCTGCCCTCTCGGGATCTCCGATCATCCTGTACTCGGCAAAACGCTTCGTGGCCATAAGAAAGGCACCCGCAAACCAATAGCCTATAAGAATGGAACTGGGCGGCTGATACCGGGAATCGATGATAAACCACCCTATAAGCAGCCTGATCATGTTGTTTATGGATTCGCTCAGAACGTCAAGATACGGTATATCCTTACTGCGTACAGGCTTAACATTGTAAATGACACCCATAACAAGAAGCCATATCTCCACAAAAAGGAAAGGCCTGTTTATAGGGAGAGCCAAAGCTATACCTAAGACGATACAGATAAAATATTCAAGCATGACCAGAGAGAACTTCATATTCTCCGAAACTACAGGTCTGTTTTTCTTGGTGGGGTGGAATTTGTCGAATTCAGCATCCAGCCATTCGTTGATGACATAGTTGGCGCTTGCGATAAAACATGTCGAGAAAAAGCCCAGTATAAACTTCCAGATATATTCCGCTGAAAACGCAGGCTTTGTCATAAGTACCGCGAGCACAACGCCCGGCAGTATAAATGCGTTCTTTACCCAGTGATCGGGTCTTGCGATCTTTATGTATTTCTTCATCCCTTAATTCTCCCCTGATGCCGTTTATCTGTTTTCAAACTCTGCTTTAAATTACCGAATTTGTCATAAGATACAGGCAGCCTTACGACATTACGGACTGCCTGCTGTTTTATTCTTTAAATGAATTCCCGGGAACGTAATTCTCAAAGAACTCCCGGTAATACTTCATGTTATCCTCAATATCACCCTTGAATACGGATGAACCCATGACTATGACATTGGCCCCGGCATCAAGAACGGTACCGATATTCTCCCTGGTAATTCCGCCGTCAACCTCAATATCCGTATCAAGATCATATTCATTAAGCATCTCTCTTAAGAGCGTAAGCTTCTTGGTACACTTCCTCATATATTTCTGTCCGCCAAAACCGGGTTCCACGGTCATTATCAGAAACATATCGAACTGCTCAAGATAGGGTTCCAGAACGGAAGTCTCTGTTCCGGGTTTGATCGCAAGACCTGCCTTGCATCCCGATTCATGTATAAGCGCCGCTGCGACATTGACATCATCACATGCTTCATAGTGGACAGTTATTATATCCGCACCGACCCTTGCAAACTCCCTTATATAGCGCTCCGGCTGGACGATCATCAGATGTACGTCAAGCGGTTTGTGAGTGATCTTTTTAACCGATTCCATAATAGGTATCCCAAATGAAATATTGGGGACGAACATCCCGTCCATAACATCCACATGGAACATATCGGCTCCGGCCATATCCGCCCTTCTCATATAATCACCGAGACATGCAAAATCCGTAGCAAGAATAGATGGTGAAATCTGAAACATAATGGCTCCTTTAATACTTTTTGTGTGATTCCTTAAGCTCTGAAAAAAGCAGCGAATAATTGTCGTATCTGATCCCTGATATAAGCCCGCGGTCCAGTGCATCCTTTACACCGCAGTCAGGCTCGTGTGTATGCGAACAGGGTTTGAATCTGCAGTTCTCATAGGGAAAGAACTCATTATAATAGTCCTTAAGTTCCCATTCATCCTTTATAAACACGTCCATCTTGCTGAAGCCCGGCGTGTCCATTATAAACGTTGTATCCTCTATGGGAATGATCTCGGAATGCCTGGTTGTGTGTTTTCCCCTTTTGAGCTTTCTGCTTATATTTCCTGTTTTTATGCTGACACTGTCCTGAAGACTGTTTATAAGGGATGACTTACCGACTCCCGAAGGACCTGCGACAAAGCTCAGCTTCCCTTTAAGCAGCTCCTTCAGTTCATCTACACCTTCTCCGTTTACGGCACAGGTAAACAAAACCCTTGAACCGGAGTCCCTGTATATGTCCGCGATCGTGTCCCGGGCATCCTCTCCACCCAGATCCTCCTTATTAAAGCAGATAATGACCGGCAGATCCTGCATCCTGTACTGAAGAAGAAGCTTATCAAGCAACAGGTAATCCGGATCCGGATCTGTCAGCGCAAATACTATCAGTGCCTGATCGACATTGGCAACCATCGGCCTTATCAGCTCGTTGTCCCTTGGCTCAAGCTCTGTAATGTTTCCGGTCAGTTCCTCAGCGTCAAGGACGTCAAGCACAACCCTGTCACCGACCATCGGTTTCCTCTTATCCTTGCGGAATATACCCTTGGCCTTGCACTCATATATACTTCTGTCTTCGGCATATACGTAATAGAAGCCCGCAATTCCCTTTACTATACGTCCCTGCATATACTATTCCCTGGTAAAGGCAACAGCTGCAGGTGTTGATGTCTGCCATTGTCCGTCCACAGTCTGGTAAGTGACTGTTATAACGCCGGCCTCGGTTGTAGTAATACCCGTCTTAACCGCTGTATATGGGAAAGATGTTGTCGAGAATCTCTGAAGCTCCGCTCCGTTTGCGTCAAGAAGCACTATAATTGCCTCCGAACCCTCCAGATATCCTTCCGGTGACTGTATGGTCGCATTGCAGGTAAAGCCTGCGGGACCCTTGCTTATCTTGATATCCACATTGGTTCCCTTTTCAACCTTGGTTCCTGCCGCAACGGTCTGCGATATTACATTACCCTTGGGCACGCTGTCGCTGGTTTCCTCCGTAGCATTGTTACATGTAAGTCCGGCTTCGATCAGCAGCGCCCTCGCAGTAGCCTCATCCTTACCGGCAACATTGGGAACCTCAATGCCGTTCTTCTCCTCTTCCTCTTCTTCACTGCCTCCGGAGCTTATATATACCTGTATCGTACTTCCCAGAGGTGCATTGGTTGCTCCGAGGGGACTCTGCGATATGACTTTTCCCTTTTCAACATTGGCACTCGGCTGTTCGGCTGATGCAAAGACAAAACCCTCGGTCTCTACCGCAACCCTGGCCTCTGCCTCACTCTTCCCGACAACATCGGGAACCGCCGCACCTCCTACCGGTGCTTCTTCTCCCGTTTCCGACCCGGCGGCGCCTTCGGCCTTACCGCTGCTCACAACAAGAGTTAACACCGAATTCTCTTCAACTATCGAACCCGGAGCCGGATCCTGCGAATCTATGAAATCCTTATCATAAAGCATCGATTCGGCATAGGAAGCCTTGGCTGTAAGCCCTGCCTTCTTAAGTGCCTCCGAAGCCTCCTCAAGCGACTTACCAACAACATCGGGAACCTCTGTCATTCCCTCGGGAACCTCCACCGCATCACTGTCACCGGTTCCTATTCCCATAACCTTTGACACTACAAATATGGCTCCTATCAGAAGAAGAATGGCAAGGAAGATAAGAAGTCCCGTCATTATCTTCTCCATTTTCGGATCGACATCATTGTCCTTCTCCGGTTCATTACGGTAACCGCCCCGGTTCTTCTGACTCTTTCTGTTACCGGCCTTCTGATTGTATCTGTCATCACGGCTGTATTTGCCGGATCCGTTCGAGCCCTTCTGTTTGGGCGCTCCGCTCTTCCCCTGTTTCATTCCCTGCGGCTGGGCATTTGATGCCTGTCTGTTCCTCAGACCGTCTGCCTGATCCGAAACCGCCCTCATGTCTATCTGTCTGTTACCCGAAGTCCTCGGATCCATTACATAATAGGGATCCTCAAGACCTTCCTCGGGAACGCCCTGATATCCGTCATTTCCGTATCCGTTATTATATCCCTGATCATACGGCTGTGAATACATTCCGTTGTTATATCCGCCGTTATTGTATCCCTGATCATAGTACTGCTCATTGTAACCGTTATTTCCGTACTGCTGCTGACCGCTTCCGTACTGCTGGGGTTCATCATATCCGCCGTACTGCTGCATCTGGTTGTAGTTGGCGTAAGCCGACTCAAAGGACTCGTTACCGTACATATTTGATGAAGTCTGCTGCCTTATCTCGCGCCTGTCCTCATCCGTAAGAGCCTTGGTTCCCTCAGAGCTTGCCGGATCCTGTATCACAACGAAATTCTCATCCGGACTTATGAGCGAATGCTTAAGATCTGCCATCAGCTCACTTACGTTTGCATATCTTCTGTCGGGATTCTTCTGTGTGCATTTGAATATGATCTGCTCCACACTCACCGGTATCTCGGGCACATAGATCCTGGGAGAAGGCATCTCCTCCTGGATATGCTTGATGGCTATGGCAACCGTCGTTTCCCCGTCGAAGGGTACACGTCCCGTTACCATTTCAAACATCGTGATACCTATGGAATAAATGTCACTCTTTGCATCCGAATAACCGCCGCGTGCCTGTTCTGGAGATGTGTAGTGAACAGAGCCCATTGCGTGGGAAGTCTGGGTATCGGAGCTTGCCGCTCTCGCGATACCGAAGTCAGCCACCTTGACCTTGCCTTCCTTTGATATTATTATGTTCTGCGGCTTGATGTCCCTGTGGATGATACCGTTGTTGTGAGCACTCTCAATACCCATGGATACCTGTATTGCAATACTCACAGCCTCCTTGACGGACAGCCTTATCTTCTTTTCTATATAGCGCTTAAGGGTTATACCCTCAACAAGCTCCATTACAAAATAATACAGCCCGTTCTCATCGCCCACATCATACACATTAACAATATTGGGATGCATAAGTCCTGCTGCAGCCTGTGCCTCAGCCCTGAACTTGCTTACAAAGCTCTTGTTGGAAGCAAATTCATCCTTAAGCACCTTTACGGCATCGAATCTGTTAAGCTTGTGATCCTTTGCCTTATATACATCGGCCATTCCGCCGGCGCCTATTTTTTCCAATATTTCGTACCGGTCGCCCAGCATCGTTCCCGGATTTAACATTATCTCACCTCATCTGCAAACGGTTCCACTATTACAACCGCTATATTATCCTTACCGCCGTTATGATTGGCTATTCTTATCAATTCCTCTACTATCTGGACTACATCCCTTCCTGCCTTGACTATCATGCATATATCATCATCCTCAACCATGTTCGTAAGTCCGTCCGAACACATCAGAATGTAATCACCTTTTTTGAGCTCCACCTCAAAGAAATCAGGTTCCACCTTGGGGCCTACTCCTATCGCTCTTGTTATGATGTTCTTATCGGGGTGCGTCCTGGCCGATTCCCTGTCGATCTCACCAAGCTTGATCATCTCCTCCACCAGTGAATGATCTCTTGTTATCTGCCGGATATCATCATTTATAACGTACAGCCTGCTGTCACCCACATTGGCGACATACATGGTTTCATCAACTATCGTGGCAACAACCGCAGTTGTACCCATTCCCCGGTAGTCCTTATCGGCCTCCGCCTTCCTGAACACCTCGGTATTGGCACAATCTATGGCTTCCTTCATTATCTTGATGGGCTCTCTGTCATCATTTATCATGACCTCGCGCTCGATAGCCTTAACCGTATATGAGGATGCATAGTCACCTGCATTGTGTCCGCCCATGCCGTCTGCAACGATGAAGAGGTTCGGCAGGTTTCCGAGCGGTACTTCGCAGGAGAAAATGCAGTCCTGATTAATTTTTCTCTTGCGACCGATATCGGTCTTAGAGAATGTCTTAAGCATTTGTCCGGATCCTTTCGTTTCTGTTGGAAACAGGATTTATTTATGTGTTTTCATCAAGAACGCGCCTCCTTAACTGACCGCAGGCGCCATCGATATCTCTACCCATTTCCCTTCTAATAGTAACATTTATATTATTTTTTTCAAGTTTATTTTTAAACGCCTTCACCGCCGAGCGCTCGGACTGAACATATTTACGCTCTTTGACGGGATTGACCGGGATCAGGTTGACATGGCAGTTCATGCCGGACAGGAGTTTTACAAGCTCCTTCACATCTGATCCGGTATCATTTACTCCGCCTACAAGGGAGTATTCAAAGGTCATCCTTCTTCCGGTCCTGTCGAAATAATACCGGCAGGCATCCATGATCTCATCAAGTGTATATTTATTGGCGATCGGCATCAGCTCACGCCTTTTGTCATCATTCCCCGCATGCAGTGAAAGCGCCAGTGTAATTGACAGATTCTCATCGGCAAGACGCCTCATTTCGGGAACCAGACCGCAGGTTGAGACCGTAACATTTCTCTGGCTTATGTTCAGTCCGTGTTCATCCGTCAGCATCCTTATGAAACTGAGTACCTCATCATAATTATCAAGCGGCTCTCCGGACCCCATGGTCACAACATTTGATATCCGCTCCCCGGTATCTTTCATGATACCATATATCTGTGCGAGCATTTCACCCGAGGTTAAGTTCCTTGCCAGTCCGTCAATCGTCGATGCGCAGAACCTGCAGCCCATACGGCAGCCTGCCTGGGTTGAAATACAGACCGAATTCCCGTGCTCATAACGCATGAATACACTCTCGATCAGATTTCCGTCATGAAGCTTAAAAAGATATTTGCGGGTTCCGTCAACCGACGACTCCTGCATCCTTACTATCCCGGCGGAATATATCATATATCCTTCCGACAGCTTATCCTTGAGTGAAGCAGGTACGTTAGTCATATCATCAAGGCCCGGAACCAGCTTCTTATGCAGCCAGTCGTATATCTGTGCCGCTCTGAATCTTTTCTCGGAAAGAGACAGGACCAGCTGCTCCATTTCGCTGTATTCAATTGAACGAAGATCTTTCTTATCTGATGTATTCATGTTTTCGATCAGGTCTGTCAGTAGGCTCGGTCCACCCTTCTGAACTTTGAAATAAAGAAGCCGTCGCAGTCACAAACCCCCGGTATCAGCTGAATGTAACCCTTTGCCGATGTAGCACATCTGAGTTCACGAGGCAGATATTCATCCAGCGAAACAGGCTCAAAGGGCAGATTCTTTGTTATCCATTCCGCATTATCCTCATTCTCAGCCCGGTGTATCGTACAGGTTGAGTACACAAGGATCCCGCCGGGCTTAACATATCGCGAAACATTGGCGAGGATCTCCTTCTGCAAACCTGCAAGAGATGCTTCCTTTTCAGGCGTCATATTGTACTTTATATCATTCTTGCGTCCCATTACACCCAGTCCGGAACACGGAAGATCGGCTATGAGTACATCTGCCGTTTCCTCAAGCCGTTCGTTGTACTGTGCAGCATCCGACATGATTATATCCACATTTGAATGCCCCGATCTGGCTGCATTCTCCATTATCTTTTCCAGCTTCGTGTCCGATATGTCAAAGGCATACAGATGACCGCTTCCGTCAAGGATATCGAGCGCATGCATTGACTTTCCGCCCGGGGCGGCACACACATCAAGTACAACATCATTTTTCCTGATTCCGGCGACATGTGTGACAAGCATCGAACCGATATCCTGGATCTGGAAAAGGCCTACGCCAAATGCGTTTATCCTTGCAACCGAATCAACGTCGGTAAGCCTTATCGCATAAGGCAGATAAGGCGCCGGTGCAGTACCGAGCCCCTCCTCCGCTATCCTTTCCTTAAGCTGTTCTACGGATATCCTTGAAAGATTGGTACGTATAAATATATCAGCCGGTTTAAGAGACGCCTCAAGTATCTTATGTGTATTCTCGGGTCCCTGTTCGCACATAAGCTGTTCCGTCAGCCAAATCGGACAGGAATATTTAACGGACATGCCCTCCTTGGTATCCTCATCGGGATATTCAATCTTATCAAGATTCCTTGCGATATTCCGAAGAACTCCGTTAACAAACCCGCCAAGGCCTGCGAAGCCCTTGCTCTTTACAAGCTTGACCGCCTCATTGCAAACGGCGGACTCCGGCACCGAGTCCATATATTTGAGCTGATAAACACTCATGCGCAGCACAGCCCGTACGACCGGTTTCATGGCCGATACCTTCGTCCGGCTGTACCTGTCGATTATGTAATCAATCTCTATCCTGCGTTCAAGACTGCCTTCAAGCACACGCTTTATGAAGCTCCTCTCCTGCTTCTTAAGGTAGTCATATTTGTCAAGCACCTGATTGATGATCTTGTCGGAACCTGCCTTCCCCTCTTCAATAAGCAGCATCGTTTCAAGTATTATCATCCTCTGGTTCATCCGAGTCTCTCTCCTGTGTCAATCCTGCAGCCCTTCAGGAATTCCGCCGTGTCCATTTTCTTCTTCCCTTCAAGCTGAAGCCTGGTTATCTTAAGATAGTCACCTCCGGTTGCAATACAGACCGCATCCTTTGATACTGCGGCCACACAGCCCGGCTCATATTCACTGCCTTCTTTCGACGCCACGCCTTCCATTTCCTGCCTTGTCACCACCTCAGCTCCCAGTATCTTAAGCACCTTACCTCTGAGATGGGTGAATGTCCCCGGCCACGGCGTAAAAGCACGTATAAGCCTCTCTGTTTCCACGGCAGTCCTGCTCCAGTCGATCTCTCCCATACTCTTGTTGAGTATCCTTGCATATGTTGCCCTGTCTTCATCCTGTTTAACATGGCGGATATCACCGGCCTCTATCCTGTCAAGCGCCTCTACGATCAGAGACCTGCCTGCTTCCTCAAGCCTGTTGAACAGACTCTCTCCGGTATCTTCATTAGTTATGTCAACCTCGCTGACATACATGATATCACCTGTATCAAGTCCTTCATCCATCTGCATGATGGTAACGCCCGTCTTCTCTTCGCCGTCCGCTATTGCCCACTGTATCGGAGCTGCTCCCCTGTACTTCGGAAGAAGAGATGCATGTGTATTGATGCATCCGTAACGCGGCATATCGAGTATTTCCTTCGACAGTATCTGACCGTAAGCAGCAACCACAAAGATGTCGGCCTCATATTTCGACAGCTCGGCAACTGCTTCCCTGTCTTTTATACTGTGAGGCTGGAATACTGGTATTCCGTACTCAATGGCACATTCCTTCACAGGCGAAGGTGCAGGCTGACCACTCCTTCCCTTAGGTTTATCCTCCTGAGTTACAACACAGGTCACCTCATGCTTCGACTCTGTTATTGCTTTAAGTATTCCTGCCGCGAAATCCGGCGTTCCCATAAAAAGGACTTTCATTTATTCCTCATCCTCCATTTGTCATAAGGGGTACCGCAAAGCGGTGGATTCCTTATGACGGTTCTCAGCTTTCATATTCTACTTTACACTTCCACAGGTTCCACATCCATAAGCTCGCCTTCAACCTTGTCAACATACAGCTTACCCGCAAGATGATCTATCTCATGTAGCATGGCACGGGCCTTAAGCTCGGTTCCTTCTATCTCGACCTGCTCCATATCCTCATTGAAAGCTACAACCTTAACATAATTGGGTCTTGTCACCTGACCCGTCTTTCCCGGGACGCTTAAACAGCCTTCATTCCCTGTCTGCTCGCCTGATGTTTCCACAACACGCGGATTAACCATAACAAAAGGTCCCTCACCAACATCAATGACTACGATCTGCTTGAGAACTCCCACCTGGGGAGCTGCCAGTCCCACACCGTCGGCTTCATACATCGTATCTGTCATATCCTCAATAAGCGTCTTGATCCTCGGCGTAATCTCCTTAACCGGCTTACATGGTTTATTAAGTACTTCATCTCCTATAGTTCTGATTTTTCTGAGTGCCATGATTATCTCCTTAACAATTTAATATCCGTTCACGGGATCCTGATCGAAGGTCACCCTTATACGCTTATCCCTGTTGATGTCCCTGTACTCCTCTGCCTTGTCTTTAAGCGATACAAGCCTGTCCTGATCCTTTGACTTAAGATAAATCATCTTCCTGTAAATATCGTTTATCTTCTTTATTGAAGCATCTGTGGGTCCTATCATAATGACATCCTTAACCTGCAGACTCCCCATTATATCATTTTTGAGTGCTTCTGCCAATGTTTTGGCGTAATTATCAGCCATCTCCTCATCGCCACTCTCGATCATGATCGCCAGCATATGTCCGACAGGCGGATATTCCATAAGCGAACGGTATACTATCTCCTCATCATAGAACCGTCTGTAATCCTGAGTTGCCGCAGCAGTAACCGCGTAATGATCGGGCTTGTAGGTCTGGATAACAACATCACCCTTAAGTCCGGCTCTTCCTGCCCTGCCCGCAGCCTGAGTGAGCAGCTGGAAGGTTCTCTCTGCCGATCTGTAATCACCGCCGTTTAACGACATATCGGCTATGAGTATACCCATCAGGGTAACATAGGGAAAGTCATGTCCCTTAACTATCATCTGCGTACCTATCAGGACATCCGCTTCCCGGTTGGCGAAGGCTGACAGTATCTTCTCGTAATTTCCCTTTCCGGCCGTGGTATCCGCATCCATCCGCAGCACTGACGCATACGGAAAGAGCTTCCTCACTTCCTTCTCCACCTGCTCTGTCCCTGCCCTCATCCCGCCTATAAGCTTCGACGAGCACTCGGGGCAGACCGATACTGCCTCCCTTTCATATCCGCAGTAGTGACACTTAAGCCTGCCTCCTTCATGAAGGGACAGTGACACATCACAGTGGGGACATTTCATTACATGACCGCAGGCGCGGCATGATACAAAGCCGGCATACCCGCGTCTGTTAAGAAACAGCATTATCTGCTCACCCTTATTCAGCCTGTCTTCCATAAGTGACTTTAACTCCCGGCCAAACATTGACTTGTTTCCGTCCTTGAGCTCCTGTCTTAGATCCGTTATATGAACTTCCGGCAGCGTTGCCTCGTCCTTTGCCCTTCTGTTAAGGGTAAACAGCTTATATTCGTTGTTAAGGGCTCTGTAATATGCTTCAAGTGACGGTGTTGCGGAGCCGAGGATCACCGATGCCCCGTGAAGCGATGCCAGCTCGATCGCCGTTTCCCTTGCATGGTACTTAGGCATGCTGTCGCTCTTATATGTATTCTCATGCTCCTCATCTATCACTATCAGCCCAAGATCCTCAAACGGAGTAAAAAGTGCCGATCTCGGACCGATCATAACCGAAATCTGACCCTTCTTCGCTCTTTCGAACTGGTCATATTTTTCCCCGTCGGACAGTCTTGAATGAAGTGTGGATACCTGTTCTCCGAACCTCTTGTAGAAACGCATTACCGTCTGATAGGTAAGGGATATCTCCGGGATCAGCACTATAACCTGTTTCCCCTCCCTTACCACTTCATCTATGATCTCCATGTATATCTCGGTCTTGCCGCTTCCGGTTATACCATGGATAAGATAAGTGCCTCTTATTCCCTGTCTGTATTCATCAATGATACCGGATGCTATGTGCTCCTGTGCTTCATTAAGCTTAACAGCAGTATCAGTACTGTCTTTCGTACCTTTGGCAGTGTTTCTGTAAACCCTGGTCTTAAGTACGCTCAACACATCCTGTTTCTCCATCGCATTTATCGTCGGAGCGCTTATGTTAAGCTTGCTCGTGACCAGCCTGTAGTCAAGTTCTTTTTCATTTATCAGTTCGCGAAGCAGCCTCTCCCTTGCGGTCTGGTGCTTCTTCACATACATTTCAAGCCTCTCATAAGCCGCCTGTTCATCAAGCCTTAAGACTATGGAACGCTCCTCCTTTTCCTTTACGATCTTCTTGATCGGAAGCACTGTCTTAAGGGCATTTATCATGGTCGACCCATAACGGCGTTTCATCCAGTATGCAAGCCTTATAAGCTTGTGCTCCACCAGCCTGCTGTCCGTTTTTATTTCAATGATCTCCTTAAGCTTCCCCGGATCATACTCTGGCTTATCAGTGATCTCAAGCACATAACCTTCGATGACTTTATTACCTCTTCCGAAAGGTACGCTGACATAATCTCCAACGTTAAGAATATCCTTCAGGCGATCGGGAATCACATACTGAAATGTCTTATCCAGATTTTCATGTGAAATATTAACAATGATATTTGCGTATTTCATATTGTGTTCTTCAACTTCTCCGTATTTACGCTTTTTCCGCCAAATACATAATCAACAAAAAGTTTATTCGGGGTTTGGTTTACATAAAGCCATTATGTCACGTTCGCGTCTTAACATGACATGGTTTTTTTTCACTTTGTTCATTTATCGTTCACAATTTGTGCATTGCAAAGTCATATTCTCCCCATATACTAAGACCATAGAAATTAAATTAAATCTTTTTCATAAGCGTGAGGTTCGCCTCACATCCTCCCTCTAATAAATATAAAAGAAAAGGTTCGATCGGCGGGTCGAACCTTTTTTGCGCGTTCTACAAGTGATGCACATAAATAATATCAGGCCCCGGGTAAGCTTGCTTGCCAAGGGGACGGATATTATTTATGTATAGCGCGACAGCGCGTCATCTCCCGAATGGAACATTCGGGAGATGCATCACGTTTTCCCGACCGATTTCTTTTACTCAATGTTCCATTCGGGAGATGCATCACGTTTTCCCAACCGCTTATCTTTTACTCAATGTTCCATTCGGGAGATGCATCACGTACGGTCTTCCACCTTTGAAATGATATCCCTGTTAATTCTCCACATAAAGTATACGTTCACCGCAAATGACATAAGCTCTGCTATAGGGAAGCTCCACCAGATAAGATCAAGCCCTCCGATCTTCGCAAGTATATAGGCAGCCGGGATAAGAACAACCAGTTGTCTGGCCACCGAAACTATAAGCGAATATATACCGTTACCCAAAGACTGATAAACAGTTCCTCCTATGATACAGAACCAAGCCAGGAGATAATGCCAGGCAATTATCCTAAGAGCGGGAACGCCATAAGTGATCAGAGATGCGTCACCCGTGTTAAAGATGAGCAGAAGCCTGTCAGGTATAAGCCGGAACATAAGAAAACCGAAGAAAGCAAATCCGAAGGCATAAACCATGCATATCTTGATAGCCTTTACCATACGCCCTCTCTTCTGTGCACCGTAATTATATGCAAGTATCGGAATAAGTCCGTTGTTGAGTCCGAACAACGGCATGAAGAACAGGCTCTGAAGCTTGAAATAAACGGTAAATACCGCTACTGCCGCATCATTTAAGGATACGAGGATCCTGTTCATACAATATGTCATTACCGAACCTATGGATTGCATTATCATTGTGGGAATACCTACGGCATATATCCTTCTTATAGTAGCCCCGTCCGGTCTGAAGCCCCTGAAATCAATCGTGATCTCGTGATTCTTCTTTACATTGAGATAAAAGGCCAATGACCCTGCAACTATCTGGCCGGTCACGGTCGCAACTGCCGCTCCTGCCACCTTAAGCTCAGGGAAACCGAACAGACCGAAAATAAGTATAGGATCCAGGATGATGTTGATCACTGCACCCGTCATCTGTGTGATCATCGAATAGAAAGTCTTCCCGGTCGACTGAAGCAGCCTTTCAAAGATAAACTGCATAAATATACCTATGGACAGCATGCAGACTATTGACAGATACTGTGTTCCGTATTCAAGGGCAAGGCCTTCTCCGCCCTGTGTTCTTATCAGTGTATGTGCCAGGAACCTGCCTATCAGAAAGAAGACAGCCGCGCTTATGACCGACAGAAATATTCCGTTGGTGGCAGCCTTGTTTACGGTCTTACTGTCCTTCTCTCCAAGCGCCTTGCTGAGCATTGAATTAACTCCCACACCGGTACCCGCTCCCACGGCAACCAGCAGCATCTGGAACGGAAATGCCATACCCACCGCGATAAGAGCCGATGTTCCTGCCGAACCTGTCTGTCCCGCATCCGATATCCTGGCTACGAATATACTGTCAACAACATTGTAAAGCGCCTGCACGAGCATCGAAAGTATCATCGGCAGACCGATGTTTATGACAAGCTTCCCAACAGGCATGGTTCCCATCTTGTTTTCTTTGTGATGCGTTTTCGCCGCCTTATTATCTTCTGCCATATTATTTTCAATCTTATTATCTTTCAGCTTATTATCTTCTGTCCTGTTCATTTCATCCTTACTGTCTTCAGCCATATTATCTCTACATTATTTCTTCCGGATAGTTATCCTGATTTAATACTATTGCTTTATTATCATTCATTCTTCATAACGATGTTACGTGCCCAGATACCCGAATGTACCATTACTCCGCCTATTACAGCTTTTATTATCTCAAGGGACTGTACCATGGCAACCATGGGGACAACCGCGATACCTGTATAACGGCTGAGATAATATGCAAACGGAACTGATACCACCCATACGAAGCAGCTGTCAAACAATACCGTAATAAATGCCCTTCCGCCGGCACGTATCGTAAAATATGATGCATGCGCATATGCAACGACAGGCATAAGACAGCCAAATATGATTATAAGCTGACACGCAAGACTCCTGACCTCATCAGATGTGTTGTAAAGGCGGGGAAACAATCCGCTCACACCTATCTGTACAAGTCCAAACACCAAACCACACATAACCGTGAATGCGATCAGTTTGATCGAATCTTCTTTAGCCTTTTCCATATCTCCTCTTCCGAGAGTATGCCCGGTGATTATACCGACACCTTCTCCCATGGCTAAAAAAGCAACACCCAGCAGATTAAACAGCGTCGATTCAATATTTAATGCAGCAACAGAGTTCAGGCTTCTGTACGAATAGCACTGGTTCATAAAAGTAGTTCCGGAAGCCCACATTGTTTCGTTAAGCATAAGCGGAACACTCTTTACAAAGTACTTAAAAGCCATATCCTTAGGAACCGCAAGAGTACTTAATGCACCCACGATAAACGGATGCTCACTGCTGTGTCTGTGAGTATACACCACAAGTATCATAAGTTCGGCAACCCTCGATATTACGGTGGCAACCGCCGCTCCTCTTGCGCCAAGCGCAGGAAGTCCGAAATAACCGTAAATAAGCAGGAAGTTACCGACAAGGTTAACGAATACCGCATACAATGAAGCCTTCATGGGAACGGCGGTTTCTCCTATTTCCCTCAGCGTTCCCGAGTATGCAAGTGATATCGCATACGGCACAAGCCCTATCAGCATTATGTTCATATAAGCGACACCGATCTCCAGAGTCTGGGCGGCATCCGAAGCCGAACCCTCGCCATGGAGAAAGGTTCCGATAAGCTCCCTGCCGAACGAACTGAAGAAAGCTATGGCAAGGATCACAAGCACCGAATTCATAACAAGCTTAAACCTGAATGTGTCCCGCACGCCCTCCACATTTTTCATCCCATGGTATTGCGCGGTAAAAATCCCTACCCCTGCAATTGCTCCGAACACTAGCAGATAAAAGATGAAAATCATCTGATTTGCAATGGATACACCCGACAGGGCATTGGTTCCTATCCGCCCTATCATAAGATTATCAAGAAGACCCACGAAATTCGAAATGGCATACTGAACCATCATCGGAATCGTGAGCCTTAGAGCATGACCGTAAAATTTTCTGTCTCCTATATACTTCCCCATTCGGAAACCACACTCTTTCATAGATATGGTGAACGAAATTATTCACTTCATGTAACCATTAAGAACAGGCTCTGTCAAAAGCAGAAGCGTGTCATACGTTCGCATGGAGTACATTCTATCATATCCTGAGTGTTTTGCAAATACACCGGATGCCTGACAACGCTATTTACGCCTGTAGGTTTCCTTAGGGCCAAGGTAGGATTCTGGGATTGTCTCATCAGTCGGGGATATAACCAGCTTCTCAAGAACAAATCCCGGAGTGACGGCAAAAATCCTGAGCGTATTAAGACCCTTCTGAAGTATCACCCTCGATGAATTTATCCTGATGTTTGAAAGAGCACCCTTTGCCCAAAACGGCTGGTTGTCACCAACCTTGAAATCATCCGGGATCACATTGATAAGATCTATCTCCTCATTCCACTTATCATTTCCGGCAGCATCACCCGCTACCGAAGAAATACCGTAGACAAGCTTATTATCCCTTGTCACCGGATTACTTGGAGCCATATATACATCCACATCATATTCATCTTCCTTTTCAACATAGATGCGGTAGTCGATACTCGGCGCATCCTTACCCGCCTCGAAGTATTCCGTCACAGGAAATGCCTTAAGCCCCGACTGCGTACGTCCGAAATCGGGAAGCTCCATAAACCTTCCACGTTCAGTATCATTACAGGAAGCATAATGTCCCGCCTCAACGGATATATAGTTATACGGTCTGTATCCGCCGCTCACCTTTATATCATCCCTGCCGAGCCATACATAGGTATTGGAAGGAAGCTCCGGATGATCATCATTATTTACCGGTATCTCAATCCCGGTCTCGCCGTACTCACCTTTAATGAATATCGTCGTACCCCTGTCATCACCGAGCAGGCTTCTGTCAAGCTTCAGATAAATATGCTCAAAGAAACCGGCAAGACATACACCCTTCTTCTCACCTGCGGACAGCCAGGGAGCATCGGAAACTATCTCATATTTCGCATCAGACTTCCCCGCAGTGTACAGAGTGATCCTGGCAGTGTTGCATTCAGGATCAAGAAAGTCAGGCAATACCAGCTTCCTGCCGGTCCAGACACCACCCTCTGTATGCTGTTCCGTTCCCGGTATGGTCACAATAAGCCTGGCCTTGTTGGCCGGCTCCCAGTCATACAGAATCGGAAACTGACATTCCTCTTCATTCCAGTTATTAAATCCGATATGCTCGGACATTCCCATACCGTACCACTTGCCATCCCTGAGTTCATGCAGCTTGTCCGTAAGAGCCCTGTCAAGCTTGAGCCTGCTCTCAGCCTCCGCCGCGGTCTTCAGGGCAAAGGTGGCACTGATGCCTGAAAGATAGTGATTCTCGGTCGTTGCAAGCCACATACGTGTCAGGTTAAGAGTAGCTACAAGCGGATACCCGACAAGCTGGAAATATGTAAAGGCATTTGCTTCGGTACAGTTCCCGCTTACCTTATCAGCAGTTTCCATCAGTTCTGTTATATTGAGGGACAGATCCTCCAGCTCTCCGTAATTTACCGCATGATATACCTTATCATTCATGGCTTCGGGGCGTCTGTTGTTGGCTATCCTTGTGTATCCCTTAAGCAGTGTGGCGATCGTCTTCTTATCGGCATCACTCATGCTGTTCCCGAACTGTTTCTCAACAAACATCCCGTTGAACTCATCCACACTGTTTATATTGTTAATTCCCCATTTATCATAATCGTAGGCAAGCTCCATGAAATATGACAGCGGATATTCGGTCGTAAAGATATCACCGACATTTACTATCCACAGATCCCTTATCCCGAACTCGTAAGCGGTGGTCATCTGCTCCCAGACCTTCGGTAAATAGGAGCTGTTTACCCATTCATACGAAACAGGCCATCCATGATAATCGAAATGATAATACATTCCGTATCCGCCCTTATGCTCCCTCATATGCTCGGTAGGAAGCGTCCTTAAGTTCCCGAAATTATCATCGCAAAGCATAAGTGTAACACCCTCGAGCTCAGGGGAATCCATAAGTCCTTCCGTGCTCTCGTCTCCGTAGAAGAAGGGCTCCACCTCCTTATACAGCGCAAGCATCCTCGGAACCTCATCCAGGTTGTCATTAACGATCTCACGTATCAGCCTGTTCTGAGTCTTAAGAACATCTCTTAACAGATCGATATTGTCCTTAAGCGTAGCATCCTCCCCCATTATCGTAGAGTCAAACTCACCACGCATACCCACGGTGATCACATTCTCAAAATGACCGCCTCTTTTGAGACCATCCTCCCAGAACCTTGTGATACCCTCTTCATTCTTCCTGAAATCCCAGGCATCACCGTATATGGATTCGGGTCCACGGACATGTTTGTACTCCTCACCCTGTCTAAGACACGGCTCATGGTGCGACATTCCCATTACAACGCCCAGCTCATCTGCCAGCTCGGCATTCTTAAGTCCGGGACCGTCCTCGGGAAATGTCGAGGTCCACATCGCCGGCCACATATAATTACCCTTAAGACGGAGCAGAAGTTCAAACACATGCTCATACATATCGGCCGTAAATCCGCCGAAATGCTTCATTGTCCAGTTCCCGAAAGCCGGCCATTCATCATTGATAAAAAAGCCTCTGAACCTTACAGACGGTTCCTTTGAAAGCATATTGTCAGCTTCATTGAATTCAGCCTGCATCATCTTGTCAGGCATAATATCGCACCAGTCCACAAGGGGTGATACATGAAGAAGCTCGGACAGTCTGAACAGCCCGTATATGGTTCCTCTCTTATCACTTCCCGCTATGATGATCGCCGATGCGATACCCTCAGCGGGTTCATCGACTATACTGAAAGAGAACACTTCTCTTTTACCTCTGACATCATCAAGACTGATAAGGCCTTCCCTGTCAAATGTGTCAAGTATGGGACTATTCCCTGCTGTTCCGAAGATCACGGGATATACAGTTTCTTCAAGGTCTTCCTCTGCCGGATCAGTCGCCTGTGTATCTTTAGTTCCAAACAGACACGAAAGCTTCGCAAGGTCATCCACAGACTCACATTCCGTTTTTTCCGGTAATGCATCAAAGACAAGACTGACATCCTTTCTGACCTTGTCCGCGATCTTCCTGACACCGCTGAATGCTTCACTTTCACAGACAAAGCATATCCTGCCCTCTTCTATGTTATTCCTGTTTATAATATAGCCCATATTCTCCTCCTGAAATAAAGGTTTTCAACAATCGTCATATATAAAATATGCCCTTTCAAGCTTGCTTGTAAAGGGCATATTTGCATTTCTTTAACTCATCGGAGCTCATATACTTCTTACTTTATATCCTCAAGGCTCTTTACTGCCTCCTGTGTGAGCTTCCTGATCTCATCAAATTTCTCTGCCTTAATAAGGTCCTTGCTTACCATCCAGCTTCCACCGCATGCAAGTATCTTGGGGAAAGACAGATATTCCGCAATATTCGAAGTATTTATGCCACCTGTAGGCATAAACCTGAGATTACCGTAGGGTGCAGCCAACGCCTTGATCATCTTAATACCGCCTGCTGCTTCCGCCGGAAAGAACTTAACAACATCAAGTCCCAGATCAAGTGCCAGCTCAATCTCCGAAGGAGTCATAATACCGGGGATCATGGTTATTCCCTTCTTGATGCAGTATTCTACAACATCGGGATTGAGTCCGGGGCTTACTATGAACTTGGCGCCTGCTTCAACAGCTTCATCGACCTGCTTGATCGTAAGTACTGTTCCGGCGCCCACAAACATATCCGGATGTGTCTCACTCATTATTTTGATCGCTTCCTTTGCCGCAGCCGTACGGAATGTAACCTCAGCACACTTGATACCGCCCTCGCACAGCGCGTCAGCCAGCTTCTCGGCATGCTTTGCATCCTCGATAACAACTACTGGTATTATCTTTGTTTCCTCAATCTTCTTAATTACATCGTTCATGTTCTGATCCTTATTTCCTTTCCCGGTTTCACTAAGCCGTTTGACTTGATTATATACCCGTCTCCCCCCTGACTACCAATCCATTTTCCGATATTTCAGATACATTTCGACCATCAGTTGCTCTTGAAATAATCGGGATAATTCTTCTCCAGCTCTTTCTTATCGAACTTATAACGCATCAGATGTCTGCTTATAAGATCCCTGACTTCTTCTTTGTTGCCTGATTTGATGGCTTCAAGTATTGCCCTGTGGTCTGTCACTATCTTGATATCCTTGATCGTGTGCAGGCTCAGTATCCTTATCCTGTCAAAATGTCCCATGATC
>JAEEHY010000134.1 GCA_016281085.1 Lachnospiraceae bacterium | reverse complement strand
GATATAGTAATAATCCTGTTCGGTGTGATTGCCGCAAGGAGGATACTGAAGGCTGAGCAAAGGGATAAAGAGAGCAGGGAACGCCTTGAAAAGATGAACATCAACATCATACGTTCACTTGCTTCGACAATTGATGCAAAGGACAGGTATACCAGCGGACATTCCAGAAGGGTAGCTGATTATGCGGTTAAGATAGCTAAGAAGATGGGAATGTCGGAGGAGGAACAGAACATAGTGTTTATCACCGGTATCCTACATGATGTCGGTAAGATACGTGTGCCGGAGGAAGTTATCAATAAGCCCGGCAAGCTGACAGATGAGGAATTTGACCAGATAAAGATACATCCTGTTAGCGGATACCATATCCTGCATGGTATACATGAAGACCCAAGGATAGGCTACGGCTCCAAATACCACCACGAACGCTATGACGGCAGGGGATATCCGAACGGACTTGCGGGAGAGAATATTCCGGAGATCGCGCGCATTATTGCCGTAGCGGATGCATATGATGCGATGGCCAGTGACAGAAGCTACAGGAAGGCACTGCCTCAGGATGTTGTGAGAAAGGAAATACTTGAGGGCAAGGGTTCCCAGTTTGATCCAAAGATCGCGGATATCATGCTTGAGATCATAGATGAGGACAAGGATTACGAACTCAGGCAGAAGGATGAAACCATAAGCCGTGTTCTCATAGTTGATGATGACGAGGAATTCCTGAGTGAGATTGAAGAAATACTCGGTGAAATGAACAACATTGAGGTGATCAAGGCGCGCAGCGAACAGGAGGCAATGCAGTATATCAGGGACGGAAACATGGATCTGATCCTTATGGATTACGAAATATCCGATACGGACGGTTTCGAACTGTTTGAGAGGATAAGAGATATACGTAATATACCTGTGATCTTTATGATAGAAGACAAGAGTAAGAGCATTATTTCAAGGATCAGGGAGCTTAAGATAGAGGATTATCTGACCAAGCCGCTTAATCCCGCGATCACAAGAGAGACTGTATACGGAGTTCTTCGCAGTGATACGACCGGTGAAAAGACAGTGTACTGAATGCAGGGAGTGAACATTCATAAAGAGCAAAATAAAAGGAAGTGCATGAGCACTTCCTTTTATTATCTTATGTTTATCCTTAACCTTAATGAACAATGACCACTGTGCCTATTCCTACACGATCATAAAGGGCAACCGCCACATCATGCGGAAGATTTACACATCCGTGAGAACCATTGCTCTTGTAGATGTTTCCTCCAAAGCTCTTACGCCATTTGGCATCATGCAGTCCGCAGTTACCTGCGAAACGCATCCATCTGTCAACCCATACGTGCCATGTGGGTCCTGTAAGATACTTACCCGGGATACGGCTGTTTATCTGGAAAACGCCTCTTGGTGTGCCGCGTCCGGGACTGCCTGTAACTACGGGTGATGTAAGGACGGGTACGCCGTTCTCGTAATACACCATCGTCTGTGTGTCTATACATACGTCTACGTATGTCGGAAACGGAAGTGCCGTTGCCGCAGGATCGATCGCGGGATATGTCGGTGCCAGGATTTCCGCATTGGGATCTGCTACGGGCTGTGCAAGTGCTGCCTGTTCGGCCTGAGCCTGTGCAAAAAGTATCGCCGGATCCGTATAGGGCTGTGAAAAAAGAATATCAGTTTCATCTGCTTTTACGGACGACGGGAAAAAAATGATGCCGACCGCAGCAAGCAGAGCGGCAAAGCCGATCAATTTTCTCATAATGACCTCCTCCTCATATATGAACAATTTACAGTTGTTTTACTACGCCCTTGTCGCAGTATACACATCCATAATAATATGCTGATTTACTTAAATCAAGTGGAAAATTGTTAAAAGTATTGAATTTTTGTGCGATTTTTCCCTGCCAAACTATATGAACTTCCATTGCCTCTGACCTGCCGTTGTGCTATTCTTTTTATATCTGTTTCATATGACTTTGCTCCGAACGCGGGGGCATTGGGAATCAAAGAATACCTATGTGATTAAGGAGAAGACAATGAGCACTGAATTCAAACCCATTAAAGAGGGGAAGGTAAGGGAGATCTATGATAACGGGGACAGCCTTATCCTGGTAGCTACTGACAGGATAAGCTGTTTTGATGTTATCCTGAACAACAAGGTCACGAAGAAGGGAGCGGTTCTTACGCAGATGTCCAAGTTCTGGTTTGACATGACATCGGACATACTGCCCAATCATATGATCTCCGTGGATGTCAATGATATGCCGGAGTTCTTCAGGAAACCGGAGTTCACGGGCAACAGCATGATGGTTAAGAAGCTTGAGATGCTGCCGGTTGAGTGCATAGTAAGGGGCTATATCACAGGAAGCGGCTGGGCCAGCTACGTTAAGGACGGAACTGTATGCGGGATCAGGCTTCCCGAGGGTCTTAAGGAGTCGGATAAGCTTCCCGAACCTATTTATACACCTTCCACCAAGGCTGAGATCGGTGATCATGATGAAAATATAAGCTATGAGCAGAGTGTTAAATATCTTGAAGACCGCTTCCCGGGAAAAGGAGAAGAGTATGCGGCCAAGCTTCGTGATTACACGATAGCTCTGTATAAGAAGTGTGCGGATTACGCACTTACCAAGGGAATTATCATTGCGGATACCAAGTTCGAGTTCGGACTGGATGAGAACGGAAACATTGTGGTAGGTGATGAGATGCTTACTCCGGACAGCTCAAGGTTCTGGCCTGCTGACGGATATGAGGCGGGACATTCACAGCCTTCCTTTGACAAGCAGTTCGCAAGAGACTGGCTTAAGTCAAACGAAGGTCATGACTGGACACTGCCGCAGGATATCGTTGACAAGACTATCGAGAAATATTTTCAGGCATATAAATTGCTGACAGGTAAGGAACTGTAAGATATAAGCAGGGTGAGTCGGATGTTTATCCGGCCTCATCGTGGAAACGTTCTTTCTTAATATATCAAAAAGGAGAGGAAAATATGACAAATGACAATTATTCAAGCGAACAGTATTTATCGGATCTGAATGCATACTGGAGAGCTGCCAATTACATAGCGGCTACACAGTTGTATCTGCTTGACAATCCGATGCTGCGGGAGCCACTTACAAGGGACCAGATCAAGAAGAAGATCGTAGGTCACTGGGGAACCGTACCGGGGCAGAACTTTGTATACGCTCATATGAACAGGGCGATCAACAAGTATGACCTGGACATGATCCTTATTTCAGGACCCGGACACGGCGGCAATTTCTTTGTTGCCAATTCATATCTGGAAGGGCATTACAGCGAGATTTATCCCAATATTTCAAGGGATCTTGACGGACTTAAGAAGCTTAACAAGCAGTTCTCGTTCCCCGGCGGTATTTCGAGCCACGTTGCTCCCGAAACTCCCGGTTCCATTAACGAGGGCGGTGAGCTCGGTTATTCCATAGCTCATGCATTCGGTGCCGTATTTGACAATCCGGATCTTATCGCTACCGTTATTGTCGGTGACGGTGAGGCTGAGACGGGACCTCTGGCTACGGCATGGCATTCCAATAAGTTCCTTAACGCAGCCAATGACGGTGCGGTTCTTCCGATACTTCATCTTAACGAATACAAGATAAGCAATCCCACCGTGCTTTCACATATCACGCATGAAGAGGTTGCAAGCCTGTTCCACGGTTACGGCTGGAAGCCGATCTTCGTTGAAGGCGACGATCCGATGGAGATGCACAAGCTCATGGCTGAAGCAGTGGATACCTGTATTGAGAGGATTAAGGAAATCCAGAAGGAAGCACGTGAGAACGGAAATACCGAGCGTCCTTTCTGGCCTATGATAGTACTCCGTACACCCAAGGGCTGGACCGGTCCGAAGGTTGTAGACGGTTTGAGGGTTGAAGGTTCATTCCGTGCGCATCAGGTTCCGATCACGATGGAGAAGCCCGAGCATCTTGAGCTTCTTAAGGAGTGGCTGCTTTCATATAAGCCTGATGAGCTGTTTGATGAGCAGGGTCAGCTTCTTGAGAAGTACCGTTACATAGCGCCCAAGGGAGACAGAAGGATTTCTGCCAATCCTCATGCCAACGGCGGTAAGCTCCTTCGCGACTTAAGGCTTCCCGATTTCAGGGATTACGCGATCGATGTTCCCAAGCCGGGTGCCGTTGAGAAGCAGGATATGATAGAGCTTGGCGGCTTTGTACGTGATATATTCAAGCTTAACAAGGAATCAAAGAACTTCCGTATATTCGGTCCCGATGAGACTATGAGTAACCGTCTGTACAAGGTATTTGAGGAGACCAAGCGTGACTGGAATGCCCAGTATCATGAGGCTGATGAGGATCTGGCTGTTGACGGACGTATCATGGATTCCTATCTTTCCGAGCATATGTGTGAGGGATGGCTGGAAGGCTATCTGCTTACGGGACGTCACGGCTTCTTTGCTTCATACGAGGCATTCATCCGTGTTGTAGATTCAATGTGCGCTCAGCATGCGAAATGGCTTAAGGTATGTAACGACCTGTACTGGAGAGAGGAGATTGCTTCTCTTAACCTTATACTTACTTCCAACGTATGGCAGCAGGATCATAACGGGTTTACACATCAGGATCCCGGCTTCCTTGATCATATTGCCAACAAGAAGGCAGATGTTGTACGTATGTATCTTCCGCCTGATGCCAACTGTCTGCTGTCATGCTTCGATCACTGTATCAGGAGTAAGAACTATGTTAATGTTATCATAGCATCCAAGCATCCCAGCCAGCAGTGGCTTACGATGGAGCAGGCTGTTAAGCACTGCACACAGGGTATCGGTATCTGGGATTGGGCAAGTAATGATGCGGGCGAGGAGCCTGATGTTGTACTTGCATGCTGCGGTGATACACCTACCAAGGAGGCTTTGGCTGCAGTTACGATCCTTCGTGAGTATCTGCCCGAGGTTAAGATCCGTTTCGTGAATATTGTGGATCTTATGAAGCTTATCGATCATACCAAGCATCCTCACGGACTTACCGATATTGAATATGATTCGCTGTTCACAAAGGATAAGCCGATAATATTCAATTTCCACGGTTATCCGAAGCTTATCCACGAGCTTACATATACAAGGTACAACCGCAACTTAAGCGTTCACGGTTACCTTGAAGAGGGTACGATCACTACGCCATTCGATATGAGAGTACAGAATGAGGTAGACAGGTTCCATCTTGTAATGGATATGGTTAACCATCTTCCTCAGCTCGGCAACAGAGGAGCTTATCTGCTTCAGAAGATGCGCGATACACTCGTAGAGCACAATCAGTACATTGCTGAGTACGGTCTTGATCTTCCGCAGGTTCGGGAGTGGAAGTGGGAAGCATAAGTTAAGGTGCAGCTCAAATGGCAGAGAAAAAGACCATCAAACTGATGGTCTTTTTCTTTTCCGATTTTGACAAACTGAGGCTACGCAATCGTTGGATGTCGCGCTGTTGCGCTATACGAGAACAAAAAAGAAGTACCGTCCGGATGTAAATATCCACGGTACTTCTTTTTTCTCTGCATACCACTTGTAGTTTGCGCAGCTCGTAGCGGAATCGAACCGCTGTTTCCGCCGTGAGAGGGCGGCGTCTTAACCGCTTGACCAACGAGCCATTAATTATGTGTCATTTGCCGACTTGTGTAGTATACTAAATGTTTAGTATAAATGCAAGACCTTTTTTTCTTTTTTTACACTTTTTTGTTGTGAAATGATGTATCATTTGTATATATAACGCGCTGCATAGATTAAACATGTAAAAGCAACATCGAAGCCTGGCTTTGATAAAGCTGATCCTTCGAAAGTTAGTGTTGACTTGTCCGGCGTCACAAACTACAATAGAAGTGATTGGAACATCTCGAGTGTTTCGTTAATAACCGTTTCGGTACATTTGAAAAAGATCAGGAGGAAACATACTATGAAAATTACATCTTTCAACCCGTTGATCATTGCCCAGGATACAAAGGAGATCCTCGATGTATTTGAGGCTATGGGTTTTGAGCGGAAGCATCTGTCCGATGATATTGATCACAGGGATGATATCTCAAGTGTCAGGATGAAGGATGCCAACGGCTTCTATGTGGACATCACTCAGAATGAACAGGTGCCTCAGACAAGGACTGCCATACGTATGAATGTGGACAATTTTGATGAAGCGTATGAGTTCCTGAAGTCCAAGGGCTTTGTTAATACACGTGGGGACAAGATCACCGATACGGGCTCGGCAAAAGCAACCATGATGGCTTCGCCCTCAGGTTTTATGATCAGCCTGATCGAACATATCAAGAAATAATATGTCATGACCGGTTAGGGGGCTTCTCTTCGAAGCCCTTTTTAAGTATAAGTTTGCACGTTTATACCGGACAGTGATCAATTCGGAGGTGAGGAAGTGCTGAATTCTGTTCAAAAGCGAGAATATATCACCGTCTTAATGAAGAAAAGAAGTATTATTGCCCTGTGCAGCGGGATCCTTGAGATGATATTTGTTTTCCCGGCACTCATGATGGGATTTAATGAAATGGGAGTTGTGTGGGGCACGAACATTTTTTGGTCGTATATGTATTTTACAATGATCTCAAATACCATGGCGGCCATATCGGTTGCTTTTGTAATCCCCTTTGCAGTTGAAGGAATAAGAAAAAAGAGATTTATACTGCCCGGATGGATAGCGGTTTTATTATTCATATCTACAACCAGCGAAACAACAATATGTATTATTCTTACCGTTCTTATGAAGTACATACCACATGAAAGGATTTTCGGTCATGGCGGTATATATGCACATTTTATATGTCCTATATTGGTCTTCATATTGTTTTTCCAGATAGAGAGCGGATATCAATACAAAAGGAACGACCGTATACTGGCTTGTCTTCCATTTTTTATTTATATAATTCTGTATTATGTTATGGTAGTTATTATCGGAAAAGAAAACGGTGGTTGGGATGATATATATAATATTATGGGTATTATGACGCCCTTTGCAGCTATCCTGTTCTGTGTGATCGCCGTATATACTGTAAGCTTAATTATCGCTAAGATCTCAAATTATCTTGGCAAAAAGAGAACAGAAAAAAAGTTTCGTTTTTGGACCAGCGATGTGAAACCGATGGAAGCCCGCATAGAAGCATATGGGCTTGGAATAATGATGGCACATGGAATGGATAAGAATAATATAGAGATCCCTTATGATATATTGGAGGAACTGGAAAAAAGATATGATATTGAGCCGTCAGATATGATCAATTTATTTATAAAAGGACTTCAGGAAGGAATGAGATGACCGGTCATGTATCTTTTTTACCGATATGAGGAATTGCTTCCCATGTCAGATCTTTTGAAAACAGAGCCTGAACATCCATTATAAACTGGAAGAGCAGGAATATAGGAAAAAGAAATACGCCTGCCAGCTTCTTTGCGGGCGAAACCGATCTAAACCGTTTTCGCCCGCAGAACATGGTAAGCAGATACAATACTGCTGATATGGCAGAGAAGGACAGTATACCATTGACAAAATCATACAGTATGATTTGTAATGTCTGCTCAATGT
>JAEEHY010000133.1 GCA_016281085.1 Lachnospiraceae bacterium | reverse complement strand
TTCCGTAATCCTACAGCCATTCGGAATCCGCTACGTTGCTTCGCAACTTGCTACTTCCTCATGTCTGTTAAGGTCTCAAGGTCAGCCGCTCCTTCAAGCGAGCTTGGGAGCATCTGACTTTGATCCCTCATATCAATCATAGTATGCAACCTTCGCGAGTTCTGACACTGTTGTTATACCCTGCTCGACGAGTTCGGTGGCGCTGACCTTAAGGGTGGACATACCAAGCTTCTTGATCGCATAGTCCTTTATCTGGTCGGTGCTGGCTCCGGCGGTTATCATCGTGCGGACATTCTTGGTGATCGGAAGTATCTCATGAATTGATATACGCCCTTTGTAGCCTGTGTTGTTACACTGACGGCAGCCCTTGGCACGCATTACCTTCGGAAGTTCCTTTCCTACATACTGAGCTTCGTTGGAAGACATCGGTCCCCATTCTCCGCAGAATGGACATACCTTCCTTACAAGACGCTGTGCTATGATACCTACCAGGGAACTGGCTACAAGATACGGTTCCACTCCCATATCCTCAAGACGGAGCACCGATGATGCCGCGTCATTGGTATGAAGGGTTGACAGCACAAGGTGTCCCGTGATGGCCGCACGGACCGATATGGATGCCGTCTCGGCGTCACGCGTCTCTCCAACCATTATTATATCCGGGTCCTGTCTGAGCAGTGCCCTCAGCCCTATCTCGAAGGTCAGACCCGCCTGATTGTTTACCTGCATCTGATTGAGCTTTGGCAGGTTCTTCTCAACGGGATCCTCAATGGTTGAGATGTTAACGCTCTTCTTTGACAATTCTTCCAGCATCATGTACAGGGTTGTTGACTTTCCGGAACCTGTGGGCCCGGTAAGATATATGATCCCGTTCGGTGAAGTAAGCATCTTCTTAACCAGGGCGTAATTACGGTCTGTCATTCCGAAGGTACCCGAATGGTCGATAGTGGTTGCGTTGGCAAGTAGCCTCAGAACCGCCTTCTCTCCGAACACCGTAGGAATAACCGACACACGGACATTAACGTTAACGCCTTCAAGAGACATACGGAAGTGACCGTCCTGCGGTATACGACGCTCTGCTATATCAAGATCGCCAAGGATCTTGATACGCGCGATCAGAGGATTGTGTACGTTCTTCTGCAAGGTCATGAAATCCGCGATAACACCGTCAAGCCTCATCCTGACGGATGTAAATGACTCAAAGGGTTCTATATGGATATCAGATGCATTCGAATTGTAAGCCCTGACAAGGATCGAATTAAAGAGGTTTATGATAGGTGTCTCATCATCTGCATCCTCTATGTTTATCTCTATCGGTTCGTAACCTGTGTTGGTGCTGGCAGCTGCCGCCTTGGCCGCAGCCTTTCTGGCAGATACTTCGGAATAGTAATACTGTATCGCATTCTCAAGTGCCGCCTTCTCGCACAGTACGATACGAAGTTCCTCTCCGACTACCTGATGGATATCTTCTATTCCATAGAAGTTAAGGGGATCGTTTACCGCAAGCGTATAGGTACCGCCATCGCTTCTTGCACCCATCATGCAGTATTTCTCGGCAAGCGCCTTGGGAATACGTTCAACCGCTTCAATATCAACATTCAGATCCTGAATACTCATAACCTCGTAATTAAGACGTCTGCCCAGCGCCTCAAGCATCTGATGCTCGGTTATGAAATTAAGCGCAATAAGGGCGCCACCCATTCTGACACCCTTATGCTCCTTCTGATATTCTATTGCCTTTCCGATCTGCTCTTCATTAACGTATCCGAATTCCTGAAGCACATCACCTATTCGGATATTCTGGTTTCTGCGAATTTCCATCCTGCTACCTCTTATTTACTCTATCTATATACACCTCATCTGCCGGCTGTGCCGTTATCCTTATTCCTTATACATGAACAGACTCACTGTAAATTCCACCCGATCCAGATTCTTGATCGGATTTTCGTCAGATATGATCTGCAGATCATCCCGGTTCCTTGACCAGGCATAGGAATTAAGCAGCATCTTATCCTTCTGCACGGACAGGTCATCTATGAGCCTCTGCAGATCTTCGGCCCTTCCTCCGACCTGCATATTGACCTGCGCCTCGTATATTCCCGTCTGAGGCTTCTCATCCTCGAATTCGGGAATGGCATACTGATCTTCCGCATAATCATCTACCGACTGTGCATCATATGTATCAAGATCCTCGGGCGGACCCTCCTCTTCTTCCTCTTCCATACCCAACGCCTTCTTCGAGTACTGGTACGGTTCCGACTGAAGCTCTTCCTCATCTATATTTATCCGAAGGAAATAAGAATACAGATTGTAATCAAGCACCATCCCGGTGAACATCTTATCCAGCTCATCCGATGTCATTATCGGATAGAAGCTCTGCCTTGCCGTAACAATACTCTTCTCCAGTTCCGCGCTGTCTCTTTCATAGATCGGAAGCTGCTGGATCTTAAGCTCATTGGAATCCTTAAGCTCCTGTGCATCAACGATCGCTTCATCTGTTTCTTTAATATTCTTGTAGATGGGTCTGAGTCCCCAGTACCCTATACCTACCACGATAACAAACAGACTTAGGAATATAAGTAATTTTTTGTCTCTTTCGGTTAATGTTGTCTGCATATGTTTTCCTTTTTGTTAAGCTTTTCGAAGCCTACTCTTCTATCTGTATTACCTGATCATCTGTAGTTTCTGTATCATTTTCGAGATCGGTATTGTCCGGTATATCGGACTGTATATTGTCATCTTCAGCTTCCGGCTCTTCTTCCTGACTCCTTGCCGCATCATCCCTTCTGTTTGTCAATTCCTCAAGGAGCTTCTTAACATCACCACGTCCCGCTGCCTCAGCAAGTGTGGTAGTTATATTTATCTTCCACTTTGCCTCATCATCCATATAGTCATATCCGGTGTAATTGACCTCATTAAATGTGGGGTCATCCATAAGTCGGCGGATGAACTTGTTTATCTGTTCAACCTCGGATGCCTTCGCTGTTATCGTCAGCGTACCGTTTCGAGCATCGAAGGCTCCGAACTCGACATCAGCGTAGCCTGCCGCACACGTTCTGAACACCTGCATTACATCCGAATTCCCGCAGGGATAAGTCAGGATATCCTCATCTATCTCATTTATCGCATTGTATTGTGCTACCAGGAATTCCGTTCTTGCCTTCAGCGAATCAAACACCGATGCCTGCATCATTACATCAGGTCTTTCATTGTATTCGTTAAGCGCATCCAGCTCCTTGTTCTTATTGGACTTAATAACGGACATGGTGATATATACTGCCGACATTATGATCAGCACAACAAACGCCGGGACAAAGAGCTTAAGTGTATCATTTAATCCTTTATTTTCTTCACTCTTCTTAAAATGTATTGCCTTGTTAAGGAAGTCCTGAGTCTTATATGTTCCGTACAGACCGCTTACTGTATGAAGATACTTCTGAAGCTCCGGGTCTGTGGATCCTCCCTGGGCTGAAAACAGGCTTACCGGAGCATCCGTTCCCTGCATTGCAATTGCATTGGCATACATCTCCATATCCGAAGGATCAATACCGGCTATTTCAATGCTCTCAAGCACCGCATCCGACTGACTGGACTTAAGGAACTGAACAAGCTGGTTAACTGTCCTTGCAACATCATCGGCATATTCCTGCGTGCCCTGGTCAAAGAAACAGCGGACGGTATTGCCGTAATTGAAGGTTCCGTTTACCCACAGTATTGTGGTCAGCGTCATCGCATCCGCCACCAGGAGAACAAAGGTCTTATGACGCTTGGCCGATGTTGCGCCGCACAGGGTTATTAAGTTACTTCCATCCGAATATACCGCTGAAAGCTTAAGTCCCGCACTTGAAAATATCGATATACAGTCACTTACGTATTCATGGTCTACACCTTCAACATACAGCCTGTTAAGCTTACCCTTGGCTGACGCTGCAGGAGCGGGTGCCTGCTTTGCCGCCTTTTTCTTATTGTCTTTCTTATCGTTCTTTCCTGTTTTCTTTTTCTTATCCTTCAGATCCTTCTTGACCGCTTCGGCAGTAGGAGCTTCAGGTTTAGCTTCAACCTTGCCTACGGGGATATATGAGAATATCTGGGTTACTTCTTCCCTTCCGACATCGGCAAAATCACGCGAAATATATTCATATGTATTCTTTTCATTAAGTGCAGGCAGTTCAATGGTACGTCCGACAAACTTCGAACTGTTTATCAAAAGGATGATGTCCTTGGTGGGAAGCTTGGCTTCCTTCCATGCATCACGCAGGAATTCAACAAAGCCGTCCTCATCCATTATGACACCGTTTATTACGCTGCCTTCAGGCGCTTCAAGCGTTAAGTAACGCCTTACATTCATTGCTCCCTTGGAAGAACGGTTCCCTTCGATCACCTGTATCTGTTGGTTTGCTAGATATACTACTGTGCTCATTTTACGTCCTCTATCGTTGATTTATCCAATTCTACGGGAAGGTCATAAGGAATCCACCGCACCATGCTGAATCACGTCTTCGACGTGATGGCTCCTCACTGTCCTGCTATCGCGTTATATGAACCGTAGATCGGCTGGATTACCGAAATCATAATGAAGCCTACTATTGATGCCATAACAACTATCATAACAGGCTCAAGGTATGATACCATCCGGTTCAATGCCATCTCGGAATCGTATTCCATCTGGTTGGCTACCGATGAAAGCATGCTGTCTAATGCACCGGTCTCCTCACCTACCATTATAGTCGATACCAGCTTCTTAGTGAAGCCATCGACTTTGCCTATTGAATCCGACAGCTTCTCACCTGCTCGGATATCGGCGATAACCTGCTCGAACTGTTTCTCTATATAGGCATTACCGATCGTATTTCTGGCTATTACCATACAGTTGGAAATAGAAATACCCGCCGAATACAGACTGGAAAGTGTTCGGGCAAAACGAGCGGTATAAATGACTCTCCTGAGATATCCTATCTTAGGAAGATGAAGTTCCATTTTGTCACGCCATATCCGCATCTTGGGGATTGAAAAAAGAGATTTAAAAAAGACAAATATTATGATGCCTACAAGAATAAGTACATACCATTTGGTCTTAACATAATTACTTACGGCAAGAAGTACACGGGTACTTATCGGAAGTGAAGGCATGGTCGCAAACAGACCCTCGAACTGTGGGATTACGTATCCCATTATTATCGAAACAACTATAACTATAAGAACGGTCAGGAGCTTCGGATATGTCATCGAGCTCTTAACCTTCTGGTTCATCCTGTGATCTTTATCGTAATATACTGCCATCTGCAGGGCGATACCGTCTATATCACCGGTCTCCTCGGCAGACCTTAACATATTTATAAGAAGAGGCGGAAATGCGCCACCCTGTGCATCCATTGCATCCGACAGAGCAGTTCCTGTAAGTACCTGTTTAAGGATGTTGGAATAAATGGCCCTTATACCCGGCTTATATGACTCATCTTCGGACATTATCTTAAGAGACCTTACCATCGACACACCGGCACCTATAAGTTCGCCTAAGTTACGGCAGAAATCTGACAGAGCATCACTCTTAAGGCGCTTGGTCTTTACCTGCTTGATCTCCTCCTTCGCAGAGATAAGGAACTTGTTATCGCTCTTAAGCTTGTTGTGCAGATCGCGCTCATCGACCGCCTGCATCTTGCCGGTTACTGTCTTGCCCGTTTCATCCTTTGCAATATACTTAAATGCTGCCATCCGGTCTACCTTCCTTGTCTTATAGTAAACGAAACAGATCCGTTCACTATACTTATCACAAATGCCTGCACGGCAATTATGACAGACCCCATTCCCCACTTGGGATAATCAAAATTTGTAACTATTCAGAACAGCACAGGAATTTTAAAATATGAACAACCAAGCTTGCTTGAGTTGGGCATATTTTATAAATTTCTGTATTGGATGAATCCAAAACAGCGAAAAATACGAAGTATTTTGAGCTTGTTCTGAATAGTTACCATAATTTTCCCTTTCTTTATATCGGCATTATACACATATAAATTTAGCACAATTGATACATTTTATCCATATCAGTCCGAAAAGAGCTGTAGCCGGATCATCCCGGACAGAAAAAAGCCGGGAGAAATGTCTCCCGACTCACTCCCGACTCTTTATGACTCACTCAAAATGTCTGTCGCGTACTTTGCTGGCGCGCATATAGTATTCAGATGTATATTCACCGTATTTGCCGCTTACAATAGTCAGCTGCATATATATTACATTGGGCCCGTAATCACCCATTTTCTCAGCTTCGGCGAACCTTATGCTCTTGACCATATAGCCCATGTATGCCTTCTCGTCGAACTTCCAGTCATATGCATCATATCCACCGCTTTCTTCATCACCTTCAACGGGATCATATTTGATAACAATATATCCGTTACCTTCGGCATCAACAGGTTCCTTGCGTATCTCAACGATCAAACCGTTTGCATCCTGCAGTAATATAAAATCATCACCCGAACCCCAAAAACCCCTTCTGCTCGTGTCTATATCGGGAAGTTGCGAATAATGCCAGTCATCAAGGATCGCTGTCGAATTCTCAACAACACCCTGTATCTTGGTTGCTATCATATCATTAACCTGCATTCCGAGTGCCGCACCCTGCGTTTCATGATACAGTGTCACTGTATAGCTTATCATGCGGGTAACTGCCACCAGAAAAATCCCAAGCAGCGCAAAGGTAACCAGCATTTCGGTCAAAGTAAAGCCCCGGTTATCCGACTTTATTCCAATGTTCTGTTTGTGTTCATGCTCTTTTGTAACACTCAAGCACAGTTCCTCCATTCGATAACCTTATAAGGGCATTTTTACGGCCCCCACACTGATTTGGTAAACAGAAGAAAACGCAATCCGTCAAGGCCCTTTATCATTTCCTTATCCCTCTCATCAGTCACCCAGTCGGAAATACTTATCTGGCACACGTTCTGGCCCATGGTCACAGCTTTAATATCGTTGTAGTCACCAAGCCCTCTTTTCTCGGAATTCTCTCCGGTAAGCTTTGACTCAAACCCGGAACCGCCTCCTGTATAATTGGGATTAACAGCAAGATTGATCTTGTAAATACCCGTATCATTACCATCCGAATCACGCTCGGGTTCCACCTTATATACCGGAATATACTGTGTAACGGCAACAGCATCATCCACCCTTTCAAATTCCTTGGAATAAATGTATTTCTGTACCGTTTCCTGGGCTCTTTTGGCATCAGTCGCCTCTACGAACATCCTTTTTGAAAAGGTGATAATACCGCTGAGCAGTCCCATGACAATGGTCAGCACCATAAATGCAAGCAGAACCTCTGTCATTGTCATTCCCCGATTGTCACTGAGAAATCTCCTGTTCATTAAGCATCTCCTGTTTAAAGCCTGTTTACGTTAAGTGTTAAGGTATCCTCTATTACATAGGCATCTTTGTCATCCATCCTGTAATTCGATCCACCTGCCGACACGGGGATACCTCGCATGCATTTAATGATAACATCCACATCTTTCTTGGTTGACGTGGCAGAATCAACATCGAACATCACCGTAAGATAAATACAGTAATTACCCATGCTGTTTCCGTCCCCGTATTCATCATCATAATAGAACAGAAGGTTCAGCTCTTCTTCATAAGGCATGTCACTGTTCTTCTTTATCTGCTGATCCGAAATAAAGGTATCAATATACCTGTTAAGGGATGAATAAGTAGCAGAATCAAATTCCGACCACAACGCATTGTGAAAGGACTCAGCCGCAACCTTCAGCTGCATATCCGTTGTATTTGAATTCACCTGCGAATACAGATTGTAGCTCACCATAAGAAGCATCAGGCAGAATACCATGGCAACGGTACCGGCTATCAGTGCATAGATAAGAGCAACGCCTTCATTATTCAATTTGAATCTGTCAAGGCGTTTAGTCACTTCCCGTTGCACCTCCGTCCTTTGAATTACCGTCACCCTCTCCGTCCTTCTTATCAGTTGAGCTGCCCGAAGGCACATCAGCTTCATCGGGTGCTGTCGTTCCCTTAGATCCCGAATCCGGCTCCGGCGCAGTTACTGCCGGTGTCGGTACAGGCGTAGGTACAGGTGTGGGTACAGCAGTAGGAGCCGGTGTTGGCGTAGGGGTTGGTACAGCCGGCGTAGACTTATCCCCTGATGTCTCGGCTTTACCGGGCGTAGTTGCACCGGAAGCAGCCGGTGTTGGTGCAGGGGTCGGTACAGACGTAGGTACCGGTGCCTGAGTCGGCCTGATATCCAGGATATCTGTATGGGAGTTATCTATAAGAATATCCCCGCCCGTGTTATCAATAAGTATATCGCCTCTTCCGTTTCCGCCATTGTCAAGCAGGATATCACCGGAAGTACCCGTTGTTGAACTTCTGCCGTCTTCCAATATCGTATCGGGTTCAAGACTCTGAGTATTCAGTCCTTCTTCACCATTAGCCGGTTTTCTTATATACGGAAGATGTATCCACCTGTAATTAATGCTCTCTCCTGCTGCATCCTGATCGCTCCATCTTGAATCGATGCCCACTTCACTTACAGCCTTAAGAGTGATCTTGATCCATTTACCGGCGTACTTAACGCCGTATTCATCCGTCTCATCTCCAAGGATTATCTGAACTATATTTCTGTCTGCCACATATCCGAGCTCTAACGGCTCATCCTTTGAATAGAGCACTGCAGATGCACCGTCTTTCCACTCCTCCTGCGAATCGGTTATCACTTTGGTCCTGACACTCAGACGTTCCGATGCCTTCTCCTCATCCTCAGGTTCCGTTGCCGGAAGCTCGAGTTCATCGGGAGCACTGTCATATACAGCTACTGCCGCGTTGACACTGACTGTCTGATCATTGAAATAATTGGTGGCATCCGCCGTATCATCACTTGTCTGATAACAGGTCCACAAGCCTTCGGTCCATGTGTCAAAGTCTACAACATTATATTCTTCATCATCGATCAAAGGCGTACCGTTAGCCGATACCTGATCACCTGTTACAGTCTCAAGCTTATCACTTAATCCGTCATAATATTCAGGTATACCCTTTTCACTGTCAACAGTAAGTTTATCGACATCCGGAGCATGCATTGCATCCTTAACGGTCAGCTCATACTCGATGCCGTCCTCACCTTCGCAGTAGATCTTTGCATGTTTCTTCGGTATAGCCTTGACTGATACATTAACTACATCTCCGTCAAAGAAATCACTGAAGTCAAGATCAACACTTCTGTCATAGCCTTCCTTAATATAATTAGCCGATACTACATCTACTATTTCAAGGATTCCATCTTCTTTAAGTGTTTCCGTGTTAAGCTCATAGGATGCTTCCTCCGAAGCCTCCTCGTCCTTCTCTTCAACAAAGTAGTAATGTGTCTTGGCATGCTCGCCCTCTTTGGCCGGAGTAACTACATCCGTTGTTATCAGATATCCACCAAGATCATCAAGCTCTGCCTGATAGGTAAGTCCTCTCCATTTAACGGTATAGTCAAGACCCTTATCATACGATCCGCTCTCGGTATCTGCCTTGATCTGAACACTCTCAGGCATATCAAGAGTTGTAAACGGTGTCATCGGCTTAAGATCAAATTCTTTGTACTTAGGCAGCCTGTAGTAGCACATATTTGCAACATCATCTACCGAATCGATATCATCAAACGGAGTATCATAGTAAAGTCTGCCAATGCTTCCGCTATGGGAATCATTTATACCCATCTTTACTCCGTCTTTGGTCGTAAGACCCTCCAGCTGACTGTACAGGCTACCGTTATTCGTGATCCTTATCTTATAGTTGCTGTAAACCCAGCCGGGATCTTCCGTAAATGTAGCTCTGTAAACCCACTTCTTATACATAGGTGCATTGAGATAATTACCGTCTGCATCTGTATAGTACGCATAATCATACTCCTTGGATTTCTTGGGATGGTATGTGATCTTAGTATACTCATCTTCAACAGGAGTCTTTTGAGTAGCAGTAATATGCTGAGATGCAAGCTTAATCTCGGCTCCGTCATCTGTAATACCAAAAAGATCAACAGTATAATCAGCATTTCTGAAATACATCAAATAGTACACATTCATTATGGCCTTGCGCTTTGCTTCCTGTTTCCCATCATCATTTGATATTTCATAGTATCCGGTCTTATTGGTAAATGCAGTCCACGTATTTGCAACATATTTATCATTTCCACTATCCGGATCTCTGTGATCGGGATCATAATATTCATATGTTTCCATTACTGCTGCTTCATCCTGGTCAAGAGGATTAAGTCTTGCTCTGTTCCATGTCTCCTCATTGCGGTAGAACTCATCCCACTTGATCGTATATGTAGTATTTCCGTCACTATCCTTACCCTGCGTTATTCCGCCTGACAGTATAGGTTCAGGTGATGTATCCTGATATATTCTGCTCGAATACTTGTCATTAGTCCTTGAGAACTGATAACTCTCATTGTAATTATCTGAAGGTGAGGTACCGTCTTCTCGTATTACAGTTCTGTGATCAAACGCACGTATTCCATTGGTGCTTACCGTTTCATCTTCTGCATCCTCATATTCAATTAAAGTATCCTTTATAACAGTATCATAGACCTTGTATACCACATCAAACAGGAAGTACTCATAGAAATTCTTATATCTGTCACGGGCAGTCAGATAGTCATCATCAAAGTCTACATGTCTCTCATCATCGTCATCATAGTTTTCTCCTCTCTTTATGATATCGCCATAAAGTTTGGATAGTCTTAACGTAGAATTATAATAGATACTGTATGTCAGTTCACCATTATCACGGTCTGTTTCCTTAACCAGAACATACCCGGCCTTAAGATCATTTGTCTCATCATCCCAAATAGATACATCATTATTTACCTTAAGATAATATGTTTCATCATCTATTTCCCCATCATCCTGTGCCGGTCCTGTAGTATCCCAGTCAATTGTAAGATAATACGGGTTCTTATACTGCTTAAGTATTTCCTTATTTGCCTCAGCCGATCCTCCGTCAAGCTTAATTCCGGTTGCTATGGTACGGCCGTACTTAACTATATCATTCTCGGATCTGTCCAGATAATTACGCACAAGAAGCTCCGTGGGATTATCTGCCGAGAACCATTCTTTAGGAAGATCACCCAAAGATGTTATGTATTCTGAAGATCTCATGTTAGCACCGATATGGGCTTCGTTTGTTACGACAGCAACCCACATCTCAAGATCCTTGTCATAAACAGAGATATCTGTACGCATCCAGGCATCCTTATCTCTTACATCGTCATACTGAACTATATATTCCATATTTTCAATATCATCACCCTTAAAGCCGCGGAGACGTTTGTGTCCACTGTACGGAATATAAGTCTGTCCCCTGTAATTTGCATATTCCTCGTCTTCAATTGAAGAATCTCCATTTATAAGCTCCTCACAGTCAGCCAGATGACCTGAGCTTACAATCTCTTCAGATTCCACATATTTCCCGGTCATACCAATACCGGGTACTGCTTTGGATGTAATCTGTGCCATGCTGCTGTCTTCATCATCCAGCTCTACCCATCTGCTCTGAGTGGAGAACATGCTGTCCTTTACATGGATAACAAACACTTCTCGACGATCCCTGTCAACATCGATACCTCTGCCGTTATAAGTAATCTCTATATCACAATTCAGATAACCTTCCGATCCGTCTTCCAAAACAGTCCTATAATCGTCCCTGTTATCAAGAACAACTGCCATGTTATTATCATCAGTAAGTTCAAGATGAACCTTGGGAGCGGGCAATGCCTGCTTGCTTACCACAACCGGTTCAAGGAAATCATTGTACTCTGAATTATAGTCAGGATTAGTTCCGTCAAGTGCCCTGACCTTAAAATCTATTCCATATCCTTTACCGGCCCAATCAGGATTATTAAAGACAGAATATTCCAGAGTCTGAGTTCCAAGAATCTGTCTGTAGTAATCCCTGTCCGCAGGCTCTACCTGATTACCGCTATTATCAACTATACGGTAAATAACCTCATACTGGTATGCACCGGGAACCTCAGCCCATTTGAAGGTGAAATAATTACCACTCTGCTCCCATGTAAGCGGTGCCGGTTTCCTCAACCTTTCATTCGTTTCATCCGGCTTAAATGAATAATCCTTCTTTACAAATTCAAGGAATTTGGGATCCATCTCTTCATAGGTGCTTATTCGGTAATTGACTCCTCTGTTGAGTGAATCACTATATGTTTCACTGTCACTGTAATATGAATCACTGGTCGGATCGTTAATATACATTTCAAATTTGTGTTCGGGATCCGAATCGCTCATATTACGTACTGTATACTTTTCAGGTGACTGACTGGTATCAACCGAAAGCTTAATACTCTTGGTTGCGACGCTATCAGCAGAAACACCTCCGGATCCTGTACCGGCAGCCGCTGCAGACCTGGACTCCGGTGCCATAATATATACCTGTTCAAAATATACTTTGTCATTGATGTTTTCAGCATTGAATCCTAATTCATTCAGGTATATCTCATGATTCTCATGCTCAGTAGTATGCCCTATTGTTCTATACTTCACATCATTAAACGTTATTTGAACACTCTTAAATTTTTTTGCAAACTCCAAAGAATAACCCACTGAAGACCAGTTTTTCAATATAACAGTATCTTTTTCACCGGCTTTAACCCATTCCGAAACGTAATTTTTGTAATTTCCGAAAGCTTTACCGTCTTCTCCATAGAATATTGCACTTACTGTATACCGGTATTCTCTGTCTTCGTGCTCCGGATTTCCGGTCAGACCGAGTACAATGTCTGCTACTCCATATTCATTGGATTTTTTGTTCACACTTATAGTAATGATTGGCTCGTAATCATCGGTTTTTGTCGATATGTAGCACGCCTCATTGCCGTACCAATTTACACCAAGAACATCCGAATAATAAGAACTGCTTACGTATTGAGGACCTGACTTTATCCTCACACTTCTGGTATCATAATCCGTAACTACCGAATCAATACTGAAGTTCATATTATACAGATCCGCAATATACTTACACGAAGATTCCTGATCCACTCCCACGGGCTTCCACGTAAAGCCCCTCATATAAATATTCTTTGTATAATTATCGGTTACGTCCTGTGTCCCGTCCGTAATACTGTTTAACTTTACGTAGACTGTAACTCTTGTAATATATTTATCCAAAGCCACTGTACCGTTCGTTCCGTCCGGAACTTTCAGTGACGCTTTGGATCCCGCAATATTCGATGTAGCTGCTACCGTCACGGTTTCAGATCTTCCACTCTTTCCGTCCTTATCAACAAAATCCGCATAAACCGAATAATTATATTTGGTTCTTAAATCATTGTTCTTATTATTCCAAAGATATACATTGAACGCTTCCATACCTGTACTGTCACTTCGATTATTTACAGCCAGCTGAAAGCTTCCCTGATCACCATAGATGCAAATATCAGTTGTATCACTCGGCGGCGTAAGGAATAATCCGGGTGACATTATCTCCTTATAATTCTGCCCGGCAATTTTCATTTCTGTCCCACTACCGTCCTCTTTTTTTCCACGTATAAACGTAAAATGGGTACCATGATCATCCGTACTGTAATTTACCTCACCTGTATCGGTATTATTCAGATAATAACTGTTTCTCATCGTCACTTCACTACCCCTATGGGTAAGGAAAGGCGAATAATCCTCACTCCTTGTTACAAGAGCACTGTTATCGAAACAGTTAGTAAAGGTTTCTGATGCCAGTCTGTATGATGTACCTATGAAGCCTTCCGTTGTATCCTTTATTGGATTGTAATTTCTGCAGGTATCAAAATGCCAGTAGCACTCATACTCATCAAGCTTTGCAAAACCTCCGCCAACAAAACTTCCTACGTTCTGGGCTATCTTATCTATATCCGGGTTATCGTTTTCATTCCAGTCTTTTTCTATGATTCCGGTATTTACACAGTCATAAAGATATATATGCTCGTTACCGTTGGTTTCATTGTAGCTTCCAAGCATACCTCCGGCTGCACTGCTGCCGTGCCTGTCTTTTCCATCCCAAGTTTTCTTAGGCAGATGTACCCATCCATGGTTGTTACATGAGGTGAAATAACTGCTTGCGTTAAGCATGTAGCTTGCTCCGATGATTCCGCCGGCATCATCATACTCGGACCTTATCTCACCATAGTTTTCACAATCAACGAAATTAAATCCTGCATATCTTACAGTTCCGACAATTCCGCCCGCTGCCGAATATGCAGTCACATCTCCGAAACCATCTTTTTTAGGGCTTTCATTTCCGTAATAATATACATGATCAAATGTTACCCTTCCGCCATTTGACGGAATGCAGGCCGCAACAACACCACCACCGTAAACATCACCGTGGTAGCGTGCCTGAACAAAGGTCTTGCTCTTAATATACTTTATTGTACCGCCGGTGTGGTCTACACCTATAACTCCTCCTGCTCCGCTTCCGGTCTCCGAACCATGCATTGCGACCTCGGTCTTACCGGCTCCGCAGGTAGTCATGTATCTCTCGGTACCATCTGATTTTACATAACCTCCTACACTTCCGCCTTCATTTAAACCAACAATACCTCCGGCAGTTCCGTTGAAGCCGATCACACCAACGTAATCGGTTGTATTAAGATGATTGGATGTTGTATCCGTATATAAACCATCCATATCTATTTCTCTGACGGTTCCGTAATTCTTACCGACAAAACCACCGAGATATGAATATGCATTCATATCCGGATGCCAGCTGAAATCTCTGTTATAGAAATCTCCCGATGCAATCCATGTAGTGCCGCCTTCACCCGACTTCTCAAACCTGTCATTGTAATCGGTCACACCCACTCCGCAGAACTCAACAATACCATTGCTTCTGTTT
>JAEEHY010000132.1 GCA_016281085.1 Lachnospiraceae bacterium | reverse complement strand
TCGCAACGGCATCATAAGTGGAAACACCAAGATCGGCCGTCATATAAAGTGCCGACCCGAAACAGATCACTACTATTCCTATGATCAGGCATATAACACGGAACACCATGGACGGCGCAGGTACTCTTAAATGAAAGCTCCGTGCTCATCCCTTCTGTCACGCAGCATTAAATCCCTTACGGCATCCGCTGCCGGCTTATTGTTGAACAGAATCTCATTTACCTGATCTATGATGGGAAGATCCACCTCATATTTTTCGCCAAGCGCCTTGGCTGCCTTGGCCGAATACACACCCTCGACCACCATCTTGACCTCTTTCATGGCTTCATCCATGGTCTTTCCCTGACCTATCAGTATGCCGGCTCTTCTGTTCCTGGAATGCATACTCGCGCAGGTTACTATAAGATCCCCGATACCGGTAAGTCCCCCGAAGGTCTCAAGCTTCCCGCCCATCTTCACTCCCAGGCGGCTTATCTCCGCAATTCCTCTGGTTATAAGTGCAGCCTTGGTGTTATCGCCATATCCCAGACCGTCAGCTATTCCGGCAGCCAGCGCAACAACATTTTTTAAAGATGCACCAAGCTCCATACCAAGCACGTCCGAACTCGTATAAACCCTTAGCTTCTCATTCATAAAAAGATTCTGCACATACCCGGCTGTTTCCTTATTATCCGCGCCTGCCACAAGAGTAGTAGGTATGAACTTACCCACTTCTTCGGCATGACTGGGCCCGCACAGTACGGCTACCCTGCACTGCGGGATCTCTTCCTTTATTATCTGTGACAAAGTCATAAGTGTATCTTCTTCGATACCCTTGGCGACACTTACGATAAGCTGTCCGTCGCTTACATATTCCTTCATGGAATGCGCCGTGCTCCTCGTAAAAGGCGAAGGTACGGCAAGTACCAGTGCATCCTTATCCCTGCACGCCTCCTTAAGATCTGTGGTAAAGATCATATCATCGGGAAGCCTGACGCCCGGAAGCTTATCTATATGCTCGTGTTTTTCCTTAAGCATATCTATCTCTTCCCCGATCACCGACCAGACAGTCACTTCATGTCCGTTGTTGTACAGCACAACAGAAAGTGCGGTTCCCCAACTTCCGGCTCCTATTATTGCCACTTTAGCCATATCAATACTTCTCCCTTGTAATTTATGTATGATCACGCCTTATCGCCCGCATCCTCAAGCTCACCCTTACTCCTCAGGTAGGTCTTCCTCTCATTTCCGGCTATCAGACGCTTTATATTCTCCTTATGTCTGTATATTGCCATTACGGTAAGCAATCCCATGACTATGTAATACTCGATAAGATACGCCCTGTCGGAAACCGGTGACAGATTAAGAAGACCAAGCTCTCCGATTATCACGACAGTAATAAACATGGAAATATATCCTATTATCGAACCCAGTGAAACGTAATGCGTAATAAGGAAAATGATCGCAAAACAGCCGAAACCTCCGACCAGTACTACCCAGCCGTGCCTTATCTGAAAAAAGTATGAAATCGCAAGCCCCAGTGTTGCGGCAATCCCCTTGCCCCCCTGAAAATGAAGATAAAAGGGGAAATTGTGACCAAGTATAACGCCTGCGGCGGAATACAGCATGAGCAGACTGAGCAATTCGGGCTTCTGAAAACCGAATACAGCCTTGCACAGCAACACCGCTATCACACATTTCAGGGCATCTCCCAGCAAAACTATCGCAGCGTACTTCTTACCGAGAGTACGCAGGACATTTGTTGTTCCCGCATTTTTACTGCCGTAATTCCTTATATCTATTCCCCTGGCACGACCGACCAGGTATCCTGTCTGTACCAGTCCAAGCGCATAACCCATGATCAGGCAAAGTATACGCTCCATTACTTCTCGCCTCTTTCCCTTATTATAAATTTGAGAGGAGTTCCCCTGAAACCGAAGGCCTCTCTTATCTGATTCTCGATATATCTTGTGTATGAAAAATGCATAAGCTCCTTATCATTGACAAATATGACGAAGGTGGGCGGCTTCACCGAAACCTGTGTCATGTAGAACAGCTTAAGCCTCTTACCCTTGTCTGCGGGCGGTTGCTGCATTGCAACTGCCTCCGACATTATTTCGTTAAGAACTCCGGTCTGTATACGCATTGAGTGGTTCTCAACCACCATGTCTATCACATCAAACAGCTTCTGCAGTCTCTGACCTGTCTTAGCCGATATAAATACGATCTCGGCATAAGGCATATATGACAGAGTGTTTCTTATCTTCTTTTCATACTCATATACGGTCTTATCATCCTTCTCGATCGCATCCCACTTATTTACCGCAATTATCACGGCCTTTCCGCTGTCGTGCGCTATGCCGGCGATCTTGGCTTCCTGCTCGGTAACGCCCTCAACAGCATCGATCACAAGCACCGCAACATCAGCTCTTTCAACAGCGCCTACCGTGCGCACCACCATGAAATGCTCCAGTTCTTCCTTAACCTTGTTCTTACGCCTGAGTCCCGCCGTATCGATAAACACGTACTCACGGCCGTTGTGTACAACAGGAGTATCCACAGCATCCCGGGTAGTACCCGCAATATCAGATACTATTACCCTGTCTTCACCCAGAAGCTTGTTTATTATTGAGGATTTGCCGACATTGGGCTTGCCGACGATCGCTATCCTCGGCCTGTCATCCTCCTCTTCCTCCTCACTGCTTTCCGGGAAGTGCGATACGACAACATCCAGCATATCTCCGAGTCCCATCCTGTTGGCCGAGGATATGCCATAGGGTTCACCTATTCCAAGGTTATAGAACTCATATATATCATTACCGTATTTCCTGATATCATCAACCTTGTTTACGGCAAGAACGACAGGCTTCTTCGATCGTCTCAGCATGTCTGCCACCTTGCTGTCCGAATCGACAAGTCCCTGCTTGACGTCAACCATAAAAATGATAACATCAGCGGTATCTATTGCGATCTGAGCCTGTTCACGCATCTGTGAAAGAATTATATCCTTGCTCTCGGGTTCTATTCCGCCGGTATCAATCAGGGTAAAATCATGATCCAGCCATGAAACATCAGCATATATCCTGTCTCTTGTTATACCGGGTGTATCTTTAACGATACTTATCCTTTCCCCTGCAAGTGCATTGAACAAAGTTGATTTCCCGACATTCGGCCGTCCCACCACAGCCACGATCGGCTTACTCATATCCTATCTCCTAAAACTGCCTCTATAAAATCCCATCCGCTTGATTTTACAATATCTATAGGTACTTGTAAAGATTTTTCAAGCTCGTGAAGATGTACATCATCAAGGAAAACATCCTCTCCCGACCTGAGGACACACTGCGGCAGCAGCAGACGTTCACCGAGCTCCTTTCCGGACAGCTGTTCTCTGATATCCTGCCCCGTCAGAAGTCCTGCCACGGTGATCATTTCGCCGAAGAAATCATTCCTTATCTCATACACCCTGATACGAACACCCGGAAGAAGCTCTGTCAGCCTGTCTGCCATGTCCCTTATATACGGAGCAGCCAGCTTACCCGTAGCCACCGAAACATCTGTTTTCGTATCCGCAGCAGCAGGTATATCCCCGATACGTTCCCTAAGCTCTGCAAGTGCTTCATCAAATTCATCAAGCAAGAGCCGCATCATCCCGACACCGTTTTCCAACTGAAGATAACCGTCATACCGCTCTGCTTCCGGAAGTTCCCTTCCTGACAAAAGATAGAACTCATCCGATGCATGTATGAAATGAATGCCGTGTTCATTAAATATCACCTTCTGAAAGTCCTCTATCATATCTATCGTCTGTGATGCCGTTTCCTTATCAAACGGCTCAAGGGGATACAGGCCGTCCCTGTATTTGGACAATCCCACGGGCACGACCGATACACTCTCCAGACACGGGATATACTTAATAAGATCGCTTATGGAGCGCCTTAACTCATCCCCGTCATTTACATTCCTGCACAGCACTATCTGGCCGTTCATAACTATTCCGGCCTCATACAGCCTGTCTACCTTCTTAAGTGCCTGTCCCGCGAAACGGTTATTAAGCATTTTGCATCTAAGTTCGGGATTGGTTGTCTGAAATGAAATATTGATAGGCGACATATGATACCTGATTATCCTGTCAAGATCATGGTCGCTCATATTTGTAAGTGTAACATAATTTCCCTGCAGAAACGAAAGCCTGGAATCATCATCCTTAAAATAAAGTGTTTCCCTCATCCCGGGAGGCATCTGATCGATAAAACAAAAGATGCATTTATTACAACAGGACCTGTAGGAATCCATGAGCCCGCTCTCGAACTCAATCCCCAGATCCTCATCTGCATCCTTATCTATTTCAAGCAGCCATTCTTCCCCGGACGGCTTCTCGATAAGTACTTCCAGATATTCATCCTCGACAAGATACTGATAGTCGAAGATGTCATCCATTTCCTGATCGTTTATCTTAAGCAGGCAGTCACCCGGCTTAATATCCATCTCATCAGCAATGCTTGCAGGAAGTACCTTCATGATCCTGTGCTTTTTCATCTGTCAGTTCACGCCTGTCGAACCGAAACCTCCGCGTGCCTCTCCTTCTTGCGTCGGTTCACATTCGATGAACTCAATAACAGGCTGATGCCTGATTATCCGGAACTGGCACACTCTGTCATTAACGTGTATCTCTGTGTCTCTTACCGCATAAACGGGCATCATGAGAACATCCCTGCTGCTGTTCTTTCCGTAGGCTTCATCCACTACGCCGACGCTGTTGGTCTGAATGATCCCGAAGTTCTTAAATGTCGAGCTCCTCGGTGCGATAAGCATTTCATACCCATCCGGAAGGCACATTGAAACCCCGAGATTTATAAGATGGAAATCACCCTTTTTAAGGCATACATCCTCCGCCGATCTTAAGTCGATCCAGTCCGACTTGCCTTCTATATATGTAAGCTTGTCTATCTTGTCTGAAAGATAGGTTATCTTTATTGTTTCGGTCATGAAGTCTCTCTTTCTTATATTTAAAAGTAGTAATCCGGACAGTGTATGACAGGCTTTAACGGATCTTCCCCGCCAAGCGTATCCTGCACATCTATGACACGCTGGTTACTGCTTCCCTTCCAGCGCAGCTTAACATCCTTAAGCTCTGTCCTAAACTCCCCGTCTACCAGTACATCAATGTATTTCATTATCGGAAGATGCTTTATATCCTCCCAGTCAGATCCGGTGTACAGCCATATGGTCTTCCCGGGATATTTCTCCCTTACCTCCTTTGCGAAAGCCTGCACATCCATCATGTTGGCCGGATGCAGCGGATCGCCGCCGCTGAAGGTGATCCCGGAAATATAATCCTTGTCCAGTTCATTAAATATTTCCTGCCTGGCCTTATCATCAAAGGGAAGACCGCCGTCAGGATCCCATGTTACGGGATTGTGGCAGTCCTTACAGCAATGGTTGCAGCCTGCCACCCACAATACGACCCGCAGACCGTCACCGTTCAGCATGTCGTCCTTAGTTATATTGTGATACCTCATCCTACATGCTCTTCCTTTCCGCTATCTCGGCCATCTTGGCATCATTAAGCCTGGTATCTCCGTGCACCCTGCTGTATGACAGGTAACCGTTCATACGCTCGATCTTTGTCAGATTCTTGCTTCCGCACTTGGGACATACATCCATTTCAAGCTCCTGATGCCCGCAATCATCGCAATAAGCCAGCGACATATTGACGCCTTCGTAGAATCCCATCTCCATTGCCCTGCGTATCAGTGTCTTGATAGCATCAAGGTTGTAATCTATAGGATACTTAACATACTGTATCTTACCGCCGTTACTGAGCTCCCAGAATCTGTATTCAAGATCCTGCTTCTCAATGG
>JAEEHY010000131.1 GCA_016281085.1 Lachnospiraceae bacterium | reverse complement strand
CCGTTCCGAGAGAGATACTGATATATGACCTTCCGGCATCAGATGTCATTACATCGGACAAGAAATCAATGATAGTAGACAGCTATGTACTGTGGAGAGTGACAGATCCACTCAGGTTCGCACAGACCCTCAGCTACTCGGTGTCAAATGCGGAGAACCGAATTGATGCTCTTGTTTACAATGCTACCAAGAATACCATATCCAATATGACACAGGATGAGGTTATCAGGAGCCGTGACGGTAAGATGACAATAGTAAATGCTCAGGTAGAAGATGATGTTAAGGGTAACGATATTGTTATAGAGGAATCCACGCAGGTAGTTAACATAAAATCACTCACCGAGGAAATAATGGATCATATAGGGACTGTATATGATCAGTACGGTATCGAGATCATGACTGTTGAGGTTAAGAAGCTTGATCTTCCGGACAACAATAAGAATGCGGTATACACCCGTATGATCTCAGAGCGTGAGAACATTGCGGCTCAGTATACAGCAGAGGGTGAAGCACAGGCCAAGATGATACAGAACACGACCGATAAGGAAGTGTCGATCATGCGTTCAACCGCACGTGCGGAGGCTGAGAAGATAAGAGCAGAGGGCGAAGCGGAATACATGAAAATACTGTCAGAAGCATACAGTGATAAGAGCAAGAGTGATTTCTACAGCTTCGTAAGATCTCTGGATGCAGCTAAGGAGAGCATGAAGGGAAACAACAAGACACTGGTTCTCCCGGCAGATTCTCCGATGGCTGAGGTGTTTATGAGCAATACGGCAGGTGACCTTCCCAAACCTACACCTGCTCCCAAAGTCGTACAGGAAGAGGATGATACCGCAATAAAGGAAGATAAGGCCGATGAAAATGTATCTGAAACCGTAACTGCGGCAAGGCCTGTCGAATAATTGTTTACTTATAATCTGATTTATGAGATAATACGTAAAGTACTTAAGGGAATGCTGATTTATTGGCATTCCCTATGTGTGTAATAATTCAGAACAGCACATGGCAGCAATTTATTTCAATATAGGATGGTAAGAAGATATGATCTCGAACAAGATGGTTGATCTGGTTAAAGGAAGCTCTGTGATAAGAGCAATGTTTGAAGAGGGTAAAGCCCTGGCGAAGAAATACGGCGCTGAGAATGTGTATGATTTCTCGCTCGGGAATCCCAACGTGGCTCCGCCGCAGGCTGTTGAGGATGCGATAGTGGATATCGTCAGAAATGAAGAGCCTCTTAAGCTTCATGGTTATATGAGCAATGCAGGGTATGAGGATGTACGAGCCACGGTTGCGGAGTCATTAAACGGCAGATTCGGGACCTCGTTTAATGAGAACAATATCATTATGACGGTAGGAGCAGCATCCGGACTGAATGTAATATTCAAGACACTGCTGAATCCGGGAGATGAGGTCATAACATTTTCTCCCTATTTCGGTGAATATAAGAATTATGTCAGCAATTATGACGGAGTACTGGTTGAGATATCGCCGAATACGGATGATTTTCAGCCTGGGCTCAGTGAGTTGAAGGAAAAGATCACGGCAAAGACGAAGTGTGTCCTGGTCAATTCCCCGAACAACCCGACCGGTGTTGTTTATTCGGAAAAAACGATAAAGGAGCTAGCGGAAATACTTGAAGATAAGCAGAAGGAGTTCGGAACAAGTATTTACATAGTGTCCGATGAACCGTACAGAGAGCTTGTCTACGGTGATGTGGAAGTTCCTTACATCACGAAGTACTACAGGAATACAATAGTGGGTTATTCGTATTCGAAATCACTTTCACTTCCCGGAGAAAGGATAGGGTATCTTGTTATTCCCACTGAGATTGATGATTACAGCGATGTTTTCGCGGCGGCTTCGGTTGCGACGAGGATACTCGGATACGTTAATGCACCTTCTCTCATGCAGAGGGTGGTGGCAGAATGTATAAATGAAAAGACCGATATTTCATATTACGACAGGAATCGCAACGAACTGTATGAAGGACTTAAGAAGCTGGGATTTACATGTCAGAAGCCGGAGGGTGCATTCTATCTGTTTATGAAGACACCTGTTCCGGATGATAAGGAGTTTGTTGCGGCGGCAAAGAAATACAATATCCTCGTAGTTCCCGGAAGCAGCTTCGGCTGTGCCGGTTATGTTAGGATCGCCTATTGCGTTGCATATGAAACGATAGTGAATTCACTCCCTAAATTCGAGGAGTTGGCGAAGGAGTATAAGCTGATTTAAGAGAACGGAGCTGACGGTTACAGAGATGGGAAGCAGAATAAAAATATGGATAGAAAGACAGATGATTATATAGTCCGTGCCACTGCGGCGAGCGGACAGATAAGAGCCTTTGCGGCTACGACAAGAAAACTTGTTGAGGAGGCAAGGGAGGCACATAACACAAGTCCTGTTGTGACGGCTGCTCTCGGAAGGATGCTTACGGCAGGAGCCATGATGGGAGCGATGATGAAGGGCAGGGATGATCTGCTGACTCTCCAGATACGTGGTAACGGTCCGATGAAGGGGATAACCGTGACTGCGGGATCACCGGATGAAGAAACGGGGATGGTGAGTGTCAAGGGATATGCCCTTGTACCGGATGTGATAATGCCCGCACGGGTATATCCGGAAACAAACGGACAGAAGAGGAAGCTCAATGTCGGAGGTGCCATAGGTATTGGGGTTCTGAGTGTGATAAAAGATATGGGACTTAAGGATCCTTATGCCGGACAGGTTGAGCTTCAGACCGGTGAGATAGCGGAGGATCTTACATATTATTTTGCCACATCCGAGCAGGTACCGTCATCGGTTGGACTGGGCGTTCTGATGGAAAAGGATAATACCGTGAAGCAGGCCGGCGGGTTTATCATTCAGCTGATGCCTTTTGCGGATGATACTGTAATAGCACGACTGGAGGAGAGGCTTAAGAGCATGCCTTCGGTTACGACTCTGCTTGATGAGGGCAGGAGTCCGGAAGAAATACTTGAATATGTGCTCGGAGATATTGATAAGATAAATGACGGCAATACGGGTACACCGGAAACCCGGAACATGGAAGACAGGGAAGCGGCCGGCGGGTTGGATATAAATGACACAATTCCTGTCAGATTCTTCTGTAATTGCGATAAGCTGCGGGTTGAGAAGGCTCTGATCAGCATAGGTAAGAAGGAGCTCGATGATATAATAAAAGATGGCAAAGATATTGAGCTCAAATGCCATTTCTGCAATAAGGCATACAATTTTGCACTGGATGAAGTTAAGAAGATTCGGGCAAGGTTGTAGATGTTTTATAATAACATAAAACGGAAAGGGATAAGAAATGTCCTGGGAAAACAATGTACGAAAAGTAATACCTTACACGGCAGGCGAGCAGCCGCAGGGTAAAGTCATAAAGCTGAACACAAATGAATGTCCTTATGCACCGTCGCCTATGGTTGCTACAAAAATATATGATCTTGCACAGCAGGAGCTTGACGGTTATTCATCAATGCTGCGCAAGTATCCGGATATGGATGCAACCAAGCTGGTAAGTGCGATCACCTGTGTGTATAATGAAAGATATTTCAACAACCCGGACGGTGTTGATGAGCCTGCAGAAGGATTGGCTTACGATAATGTTTTTGTCGGGGTGGGTTCTGATGATGTCCTCGCAATGGCATTTATGACTTTCTTTAATTCAGACAGGCCTGTGCTGTTTCCTGATATAACCTATTCTTTTTATGATGTATGGGCCGAT
>JAEEHY010000130.1 GCA_016281085.1 Lachnospiraceae bacterium | reverse complement strand
TAAGGCGCAGTAGTGGTGAAGATAGTACACTCCGTCGGACCGTAGACGTTGATAAGCTCAGGACCGTCATCTCTTGGCTGTACCGGCACCAGCTTCTCTCCGCCGACAGATAAATAACGGAGGGATTTCGCGGTAGTCATAAGATAAAACTGTCTGCCCACCTGCGTAGTCATAAAGGAATGTGTAATCCCCATACGGTTAAACCATACGTCCATGGCATCAAGATCCAGACGCAGTTCCTCTTCCATAATGCATACACATGCCCCGGCCGTAATGGCAGGATACATATCCATCATGTTGGCATCAAAGCCATAGCTTGCATAAGCCGCCACTCGTGAGCTTTCCTCAAGGTTATAGTAATCCCTGTACCAGTTACAGAAATTGGCAATACTCCCATGCTCCAGCATCACTCCCTTTGGAACGCCGGTAGAACCCGAGGTGTAAAGCAAAATGAAAAGATCTTCCGGTGCGGGATGATCAGCGTGATTTTCACAACAAGGCAGCTCCCGGATATCCCCTGTCAACAGCACGGGTCCCTCGTATTCCGGGACTTTTTCAAGCAGATCACCGTCAGCGATCAGAAGACTGCAGCCGGCATCCTGCATCATGAAAGCCAGCCTCTCTGCCGGATAACCGGGATCAAGCGGCTGGTATGCCGCTCCGGCCTTCAAAATACCCAAAGATGCAATACGCATCATTACCGAACGATGTATGAGAACGGAAACAACATCCCCTCTCCCAATTCCTTTCGCCCGCAGATATCCCGCAATTCTCCCGGTAATATCATCCTCCTGACGGTAGGTGTAGGTTTCATCTCTGAAGATTATCGATAAATTGTCCGGATATTTTTCGACAGCGTCGCGGAAAACAGACACAATATCGGTAAATTGACAGGGTGAGCCGGTAAGGTTGAACCTGTCAAGCTGCTCCCTCACATCCGGTGTTACAAGATTTACATCTCCCAGAGTTTTTGCAGTCAGAAATCCTTTTGCTGCCGCCTCCACAGCTGATGCAAAGGCATGCATAAATTCTTCACTGAACAGATTGCTCTGATATTCACAGTCAAAAGTATAATGATCCTCTTCCCTGTATACCTGGAACAGTATCGGCGCTTTTGACGCATTCAACGTAAGAGCAACAGACTCTGCCGGCTCACCGCCGATGGTATAGTTCCTGTTGCTTCCCTGATATGCGAACAGTACATCGGAATCAATACCATAAGTCTGTGCCAGCTCTGCGAAAGAGCAGATATCATTTGACATGCTCATCAGAAGCTGCCCGGCCATTTCCGAAACATAATCCGCCACTTTCCTGTCCCTGGCCGTCGAAATCCGTACGGGGAAGGTTTTCACAAGCATGGAAACGGTACGTATAAGACGGGGATCTTTACGACCGTTATAGATCGTTGCATAAAAGGCTTCCTGTTTTCCTGTAAAGCAGGAAAGAACAAATGAGAAAACCGCATTGAAAAATGCATTTTCACTGATGCCTTCCAAAGTACAGAAGGAACTGACAGCTCCGTCATCCGATGCTGTGGAATAGACAATATGCCCCGGTGTATCCTTACCGGTTCCTCCGTCTCCATCCGGCATCATATCAATTTCCACGTCCGAAAGCAGGGTATCGAACCACTCTTTAGCCTTATCATAACTGTCAGTTTTACGAAGTCTCTCCTCGTCAAGAGCGACGTCAAATCCCGTATAAGTCTCCGGCTCCACAGTTCCGCCCATATATACTGTTTCAAGCTCCGCAAACAGGATATCTGTCGACGAACCGTCCGACACGATATGATGTGTATCAATGAATAAATATTTTCCGTTTTCCGTATCGTACAGTCCGACTCTGTAAAGCGGCTCTCCCTTATCAGGTTCAAAAGGACAGATCAGCTGATCTGTGGGCGGCAGTACATCTTTCACAGGGATATCAATGTGAGCGGGCGCATGACGGACTGCCCGTATCTCCCCGTTCTCATCCTGTCGGATCGTCATGGATAGGAATGGGTGCGCAAGGATGACCTGCTCAAGCGCTTTTGCAAGACGCTTAAGATCCACCCCGTCACCCAGTCTGAACAGAACAGGTATATTGTATGCCGTGGTCCCCGTTAAGCGCATGCTTTCAATATAGATGCCTGTCTGGTTCATACTGAGAGGATATTCCTCCCTCAGAGTATAATCTGTAACCTCCGCTTCCGGATGCCGGGCGGCTGCTGACGGCTCCTCTGCGGTATCCTCTGATATACGATCCGAAACGGTTTCCGTATCCTGCTGACAGTGCAGCAGAATTTCCTTAATGTTTCTGTATTTTGTTATATCCGAAACACTGATCTTAACACCATGTTCCTCTGCTGTTGTTACCAGAATAAGAAAATCCAGAGAGGACAGACCCGATCGAAGCAGATCGGTATTCACCCCGAACCGGTCCGTACCGAGGATCCCTTTCAGGATATCCCAAAGAATTTTCTCTTTTTCGGTAGTGGGGGATACGATATCCGTATCGTCCCTGAATTCCGGTACCGGAAGATTCCTGCGGTCAACTTTTCCGCTGGGTGTCCTTGGAAGTTCATCCAGCTTCATATAAAGCTCAGGTATCATATAGGCCGCCAATGATGTTTTGCCAAGCGCCTCTTTTACTTTTGCATGATCAAGAGATGAATCAGCCTCCGTTACATAATACAGCACCAGATGAGCGCCTCCGCCGGCTTTCAGAACATTTGCCGCAGCATCCTTAATAC
>JAEEHY010000129.1 GCA_016281085.1 Lachnospiraceae bacterium | reverse complement strand
GAGGTCGTATCACCTTCGTCCAAATTTAATGATTATGTGTTGAAACTGTGGAAGTACGCGAATTCCGGTGTCAGGGAATATTGGATAATTGATCATAAGAAGGATCTCGTACGGACTTATTTTTTTGAGGATGACGTAGATCCCGTCGATTACACACTTAATGACGATATTCCTGTTAGGATATATTATGGGAAGCTTACTATTAGTCTTAAGGGAATATATGAGAGTTAGATTCGGATAGGAGACCGGGGATGATCCCCCTGTCTCCCATGACTTTCTAAATACAAATGAGGAAATGACTTCAGAAATCATGTGTTCCGCATGACACTTATCTGTTTTTAGCAGAGCCGATTCATTATAAATAGCGAATTTCTAATGAAATTCGCTATTCTATACTGTATCTGAGTATACAAGTTCAAATGCATATCCTTCAAAGTCAACATTCACAGTAAGCAGATTTTCATGGATGCCAACGTTGGTAAACAGATGTATATTACCGTTTTTGTCAAGTCCGAGCACTGAAAATACCCTGCCCTTCTTTTGGAACGCATCAGGTATATACATGACTATCTTTCCTTTTTTAAGTGTATATTCTGTCTTGTCTTTAATGGACAGATCAAATGAGAATGCACTGTTTAGAAGGAAAGAACGCGCGCGTGCGAAAATTGAAGCTGCAAGCGGTCCCTGTACAGCTTTTCCTATCTTGGATTCAGGTACGATATTATCATCTATCAGGTACCATGCATGCAGAGCATCGGGATTTGGAGGACTGTAACTTTCGTGGTCTTCTTCATCCGCATCACGGGGATACATGTATGCAGGTTCCGGTTGAGGTTCTATAACAATATCTGCACTTCCTGAGGGATGATCCGGTTCATAGTTTTCCGAGTACACATAGTAATATACTCTGGTTGTGCCCACATCTGTTATCTGCACATGGCTGGTGGATCCCTCCCTGAAATTATCTTCGTTCAGTTCGGACGTACTGTAATAAATCTCTGCCGAGCCAGGAGCGGAGACTTCCACGATTATGGAATGCTCATCGTAGTCATATACTCCCGTGTATCCCTCAGCGGATACTGTCATAGCTGCCTTTGTAACTGTAAGGGTTCCGTCTGTGTAATTAATCTCATAGCAGTTGGTGACGTCCATGTCATCCGCTTCGCTTCTTATCACAGCACCCTGTATGTGATTGCCGCTGCTTCCTACATTTGTCTGACTTCCGGTAACAGTTATGCTTCCGGTTTCAAGTGTATCGCCCTCCGCCAATGAGGCGTCATCAAGTATGTAATTTCCGTTAGTGAGGGCTGTACCGTCATATGTCTTACTGTCTGTAGCGGCTGTTATTGTTATTTCTCTTTTGTTGATACGGACATTTAACGGTGAAGGATCTTTGCCGGAATAATCATCCGTATCTTTTACTCTGTACCATACGGTATAATCATCAGCATATTTACCGTCGGGTACCTCATTGCTGAAGGCATCTTCATCAGGAGCAGTATCTTCTTCCCCTATGGCATATTCTATAAATCCGAAGGTCGTGCTGCCGCCTGTTACCAGAGGCTGCTCGGTGCCATCGTACGTGCGATTGTTTGGGTCAGGTGCAACCACTGTGGCTTCAGCTCTGGTTACTGTAAGAGTTCCGTTAACATAGGTTATTTCATAGCTTGCCGTAACATCCTTATCATCATCCGCTTCACATCTTATCACTGCGCCATGTATGAAATTGTCGCTGCTTCCGACGTTTGTCTGACTTCCGGTAACTGATATGCTCCCGCTTTCCAGTGTATCGCCTTCCGCCAATGTGGTATCGTCAAAGAGGTAGTTTTCATTTGTCAGTGCGGTTCCATCATATATTTTACTGTCAGAAGCGGATGTTATTGTTATTTCCTTCTTATAAATAAAGACATTTATCGGTGCAGGATCTTTGCCTGTATAATTATCAGTATCTTTTACTCTGTACCAAACAGTATAATCGTCTGCATATTTGGCTTCGGGCCTTTCAATGCTGTAGTCGCTTTCCGAAGGAGGTGTTCCATCTGTTTCCATGGCATATTCAATTGTTCCGAAATCTGTACTTCCGCCTGTTGTGAGTGGCTTGTAAGCGCCGTCATAAATACGGTTATTTGGTGTGGGACTGATCACGGTGGCAGCTGCCTTGTTGACAGTAAGGGTTCCGTTCGTATATGTAATACTGTAGTTTTCGGTAACGTCCGAACGTACAGTGGAACTGGTGATCCTTGCATTCTTTGCAACATTGGGACAAGTACCGGCATCTGTACGGCTCCCTTCTATTGTAACGCTGCCGATCATATCACCGTGTGCCAGATCATCTGCAGCGTACGTGTAAGTACCTTTTGTTAAAGGAGTTCCGTCATATGTCTTGTCGGCTGAATCGGCTGTGATGGTGATCGGCCGTTTGTTAACGGTGAGTGTGCCGTTCCTTAATGTTATATCATAACAATCCGTTATATCCGAGCCATCTGAGACGCGTGTTATCTTTGCACTCTTTGCAATGTTAGGATCGGTGCCGACATTCGTCTGGCTACCTTCTATGGTAACGGTATCAATTGCATCACCTGATGCAAGATCATCTGCTGCGTACGTGTAGGTGTCTTTTGTTAAGGGAGTACCGTCATATATCTTTTTTGCCGAATCAGCCGTGATAGTGATCGGCCGTTTGTTAACGGTGAGTGTTCCGTTTGTAAATGTTATGTTATAACTGTCCGTTACATCCAGTCCGTCAGAGACATGAGTTATCTTTGCTTTCTTGGCAATGTTAGGACTGGTGCCGACAATTGTACGGTTTTCTTCTGTGGTAACGGTAGCAATTGCATCACCTGATGCAAGATCATCTGCTGCGTACGTGTAGGTATCTTTTGTTAAGGGAGTACCGTCATATATCTTTTTTGCCGAATCAGCCGTGATAGTGATCGGCCGTTTGTTAACGGTGAGTG
>JAEEHY010000128.1 GCA_016281085.1 Lachnospiraceae bacterium | reverse complement strand
ACAGTTACGTTAAGTTATTAAAATAGTTAACAGCCTGTGTTCTGAGGGGTTCACTCGCTGTTTAAGGATATGATTAGGTAAATAATGGCTACGGGGTCAACAACAAGAAAGAGAAGTACCGGTGGTTCGGGGAATTCCGGAAGGAAAAATGCCGGAAGAAGGAGTACCGGAGGAACAAAGAATGCGGGAAGCAGGAATTATAAGAGTGGCAGAACCGCAAAAAGAAGCACATCGGCAAGGACCGGGGGCAGAAACGCATCAAGGAAAGCTGCGGATGACACGATCACAAATGAGATCACACTGATCATTATAATCGCATTTGCAGCGCTGCTTTTACTTAGTAATATAGGCATTATGGGCAGTCTTGGTGAATTTATCAGCGGTATCCAGTACGGTCTTTTCGGTATAGTGTCATTTGTTGTACCGGTTGCGGTAGTTATCACTGCGTTTTTCTATATATCCAATAAAGGTAATCCGGCAGCTTCAATAAAGATATGGGCAGGAGTTGTTCTCTTGGTTATATTATGTGCGCTGGCACAATTGTTGTTTCCGCCGAAGAATGCAGAGTATGAGAAGCTTATTGATTACTATACGGTATGCTCAGGTATCAAACGCGGGGGCGGAATAGTCGGAGGAACCATATCCTCTGTCCTTACCAAAGGTATCGGCAAAGTGGGCACTTATATTGTCCTGTTTGTCCTTATGATAATTGCCGGTGTAATGATAACGGAACGATCCTTCCTCGGCGGAGTGACAAACGGTGGAAGAACACTGTATGATAACGCAAGAAATGATCTGGAAAGACTCAGGGAACGCAGGGAGAACGAAAGGCCCTTAAGAGAAGAAGCCAGACGTTTGAAGCAGGAGGAAAGAGAAGCCAGACGCATTGAAGAGGAGCAGTTAAGGCAGCAGCGTCAGGAAGAAAGAAATGAACGGATGCAGCAGCGTGAGCTGGAACGCAGGGAACGCAAGGAAGAAGAGATAAGAGTAAGGGAAGAAAACTTAAGGAAGCGGGAGGAAGGCTTAAGAAGAGTTGATAAGAAGGTTTCGGGAGTCATTCTTGATCCGGGTCTTACGGAGGAAAAGACCGGTGATGATGAAAGAAATGAACAACCCGTTATCAATGATAATGTAAATTACGATATTCATGAGATAAAATATGTTGAACCCGAAAAAGAGGCAGGACCGGGTGCAGATTACAATGAGCCGGCCGAAAATACTCCGGTGGATGATACCGGAATGAAGGAGCTTCATTACGAAGAACCTCTTAACGTGAGCAGAGTGGAATACGGCAGCGTAAAGACCAGTCATTCCATAGCTGTAGACACTAAAGGTATGGAAGCTGTGACGGCCGATCCTGTAAAGACTGTTAATCCGGTTAGTCCTGTTAATCCTGTAAGTCCTGCAAATGCTGTACCTTTCAGACCTTACAGGCCCGGTAAGGCTTACAATACATCTGAGCTTGAAAGCGCCATTATCAATGAAACAATGCATTTGAGCAGTGAGCGTGATTACGACCGTCCGATAGCCATGACAAACAGTCATGATAATTACGGAAGTTTTTATTCCGATGTTTATAATGAGGACAAACTGAGCGTGAGTCCCGTATCGGAACGGATCGCAGACGATGAGCCGGATATTCATGTCAGCGAACCGGAAGAAGAGACAGTACAGGAAATCGGTTACAGTGATACAACCGTAGAGGCATACGAGATGCCTTCCGTTACAATAGATGAAACGGAATATAAGAGAGCCGCAGCACAGAAACATGTAAGTACTCCTTCAGTTTCGGAGAAAGCTTCCAAGAGCCCTGTAAGAGAATTCCGTTTTCCGCCGCTGTCCATGCTTAAAGAGGGTAAAAAGGACAACTCGGGAGATTCCAAGCTTATTCTTGATAACAAGGCAATAAGGCTTCAGGAAACACTTAAGGAATTCGGTGTTGGTGTGACCATGACGGGCTATACCCAGGGACCTGCCATAACAAGGTTCGAAATGAAACCGGATGTCGGTGTAAAGGTCAGCAAGGTACTTAATCTGAGTGATGACATCATGCTGAGCATGGCTGCCAAGAATGTAAGGATAGAAGCCCCCATACCCGGCAAGGCACTGATCGGAATAGAGCTGCCCAATGAAGAAATATCTGCCGTAATGTTCAGGGATCTTATTGAGAGCAGAGAATTCAGGGAGTCGGAGAGCAAGCTGAGCTTTGCAGTCGGAAAGGGCTTAAGCGGTGAAACCGTTGTTGCGGATATAGGAAAGATGCCGCATCTGCTCATTGCGGGAGCAACGGGTTCCGGTAAGTCGGTATGTATCAATACGCTTATAATGAGTATCCTGTATAAAGCAAGGCCGGATGAAGTCAAGCTGATCATGGTGGATCCCAAGGTTGTTGAGCTGAGTGTATATAACGGGATACCTCATCTTATGATACCTGTCGTGACAGATCCCAAACAGGCGTCCGAAGCCCTTAAATGGGGCGTCGTTGAGATGGATGACCGGTATAATAAATTTGCCGAATTCGGAGTAAGGGATCTTAACGGATATAACAAGAAGGTCAAGTCCATGACAAATGTGCCGGAGCAGGACAGATACAAGGTTCTGCCGAGGATAGTCATTATAGTGGACGAGCTTGCGGATCTGATGATGGTTGCAAGCAAAGAGGTAGAGGAATCGATCTGTCGTATAGCACAGAAGGCAAGAGCTGCCGGAATACATCTTGTTATTGCGACACAGAGACCGTCCGTTGACGTTGTTACCGGACTTATAAAGGCCAATATGCCCAGTCGTATCGCATTCTCCGTATCAAGCAGTGTGGATTCAAGGACAATACTAGACATGGTCGGTGCCGAGAAGCTGCTGGGCAAGGGAGACATGCTGTTTTATCCGCAGGGCTACACCAAGCCGGCAAGGGTACAGGGACCGTTTGTGTCCGATCAGGAGGTCAGTGATGTTGTTGATTTCCTTAAGGAGCATACAGGCGGTGACGGCTATGATGAGGATATAGCAAGGAAGATCAGGGATGCTTCGTCGGGTCAGGGAGGTTCCGCGGATACATCGGGCGGACAGACAGTATCAGGTAACGGTAATGACGAGCTCTTTGTCGAAGCGGCCAAGGTGATAATTGAGAAGAACAAGGCATCGATCGGAATGCTGCAGAGAATGTTTAAGATCGGTTTCAACAGAGCGGCAAGGATAATGGATCAGCTTGCGGATGCGGGAGTAGTCGGTGAAGAAGAAGGGACCAAACCGAGGAAGGTTCTGATGAGCCTCGAGCAGCTGGAAGCATATATAGAAGAGTATCTTTAAGATGTCCCGGTCGTTCTGAATAGTTACACAATATATTAATGGACAGGAGCTTTCTATGAAGACTGATATAGAAATAGCACAGGGAGCGGAATTATATCCCATAGTGGATGTTGCCGGACAGCTGGGGATAAAAGAGGATGATCTTGAGTTGTACGGGAAATATAAGGCCAAGCTGTCGAATGAATATCTTAAGAGCATAGAGGGAAATAAAGACGGTAAGCTGATACTTGTGACAGCGATCAATCCCACGCCGGCGGGTGAAGGAAAGACTACCACGAGCATAGGCCTTGCACAGGCATTTTCCAAGCTTGATAAAAAGGCTGTACTGGCACTTCGAGAGCCTTCACTGGGACCGTGCTTCGGTATAAAGGGAGGAGCCGCAGGCGGAGGTTATTCACAGGTTGTTCCCATGGAAGAGCTTAATCTCCATTTCACAGGTGATTTTCATGCTGTAAGCGCAGCCAACAATCTTCTTGCGGCAATGCTTGACAATCATATACATCAGGGAAATGAGAAGCGGATAGATACAAGATCGATAGTATGGAAGAGATGCGTTGACTTAAATGACAGGGCACTTCGAAATGTAGTTGTCGGTCTCGGTGAGAAGACCGATGGCTTTGTAAGGGAGGATCATTTCGTTATAACCGTTGCTTCCGAGATAATGGCAATACTTTGTCTTGCGAGAGATCTTAAGGATCTTAAGGAGAGGCTTTCAAGGATCGTGGTTGCCTATGATTATGACGGGAATCCCGTAACAGCAGAGGATATAAGGGCTGTAGGTTCAATGGCGGCTCTTTTAAAGGATGCGATCAAGCCGAATCTGATACAGACACTGGAGCATACACCGGCTCTGGTACACGGAGGTCCTTTTGCGAATATCGCACATGGCTGTAACAGTGTAATAGCAACAAGGACGGCTCTTAAGACAGCTGATTATGTGATCACGGAAGCCGGGTTCGGTGCTGATCTCGGTGCCGAGAAGTTCTTTGATATCAAATGCCGCTTTGCCGGTTTTAAGCCTGACGCAGTGGTTCTGGTTGCGACAGTCAGGGCTCTTAAATATAACGGCGGTGTCAGGAAGGAAGACCTCTCGATCGAGGATGTGGATGCCCTTAAAAAGGGAATAGTCAATCTGGAGAAGCATATTGAGAATCTCAAGCTTTACGGGGTTCCAGTCGTTGTTACTCTGAACCGGTTTTCTTCCGATACGGAAGCCGAGCTTAAATATGTGGAGGATTTCTGCAGGGAAAGAGACTGTGATTTTGCACTGTCAAGGGTATGGGAGCTTGGCGGAGAAGGCGGGATCGAACTGGCGCAGAAGGTTCTTAACACACTTGAGAATAAAAAGAGTGATTTCAGACCGATCTACGATGCCGAAGCTCCGATAGAGGAGAAAATAGGTATCCTTGCCACCAGAATATACGGAGCTGACGGAGTTGTCTATTCTCCGAAGGCATGTAAGCAGATGGCTGAGCTTAACAGACTCGGATATGGAAAGCTTCCGGTGTGCATTGCCAAAACACAGTATTCACTGTCGGATGATGCCACGCTCTTGGGAAGGCCCGAGGGCTTTGAAATAAACGTAAGGGAGATGTATGTTTCAGCCGGAGCAGGTTTTGTGGTGGTCGTAACAGGGAATATCATGACCATGCCCGGACTGTCGAAGAATCCGGCGGCTTACAACATTGATGTGGATGATGACGGAAGGATTACGGGACTGTTTTGATGATTAAGTTTCGGAAATGATTGTAAATACAGGTGATGAACCTTTTGATATATGAAAGGAAGATGATGATAATGGCAGATATAATTGACGGAAAGGCTGTATCGCAAAGACTTAAGGATGAACTTAAAGAAGAGGTAGCAGGTCTTAAAGCACAGGGAAAGGAAGCTGTGCTGGCCGTTATACAGGTAGGGAACGATCCCGCCTCTTCCGTATATGTGGGAAATAAGAAGAAGGCCTGTGCCTATATAGGGATCGGCTCGGAAAGCTACGAGCTTCCGGAAGAGACTACACAAGAGGAGCTCCTGGCTCTTATAGACAGGCTTAATGAAGACGATAAGATCACCGGAATACTGTGTCAGCTTCCGGTACCAAAGCATATAGATGAGGATACGATAATAAGACGTATCTCTCCGCTTAAGGATGTGGACGGCTTTCACCCCATGTCGGTAGGTGCTCTCTGTATAGGTGAGAAGGGATTTGTAAGCTGTACACCGGCGGGAATAATGAAGCTGCTGGAGTATTCTGATATAGATGTTGAAGGTAAGGAATGTGTGGTAGTAGGACGGAGTAATATTGTCGGTAAACCGATGGCTCTTCTCCTTCTTCGGGCAAACGGAACTGTTACCGTTTGTCATTCCAGAACAAAGAATCTGCAGGAGGTATGCAGACGTGCCGACATACTGGTAGTTGCAGTCGGAAAGCCAAAGATGATAACCGAGGAATATGTAAAGGAAGGGGCAGTTGTTATAGATGTAGGTATTCACAGGATGGATAACGGCAAGCTGTGCGGTGATGTTGATTATGACAGAGTGGCCCCAAGGTGCAGTGCGATCACACCGGTGCCCGGTGGAGTGGGACCGATGACCATTGCCATGCTGATGTATAACTGTGTTAATGCCATCAGATAAGCAGCATGGTTTCTGTCGTATGTTTTGACCTGATTAATATGCAGAGTTGATTGCTATATGATATGTCCTAAATGCGGAACTGAAATTAAAGAAGGATATCTGTATTGTCAGAAGTGCGGTGAAGAAGTCATTATGGTTCCCGATTACGAGGTTGAGCTTGAAGCGGGGATTGAAGAGACTATTTCCGAAGTCGCGGAAATGATGGCTGATACAATTGTCGTTGAAGCAAAAGAGCCGGATGCCGGTATTTATGCTGACAGCACCGGGGAGCCGGATTTTGATGAGGATGTACAGGGTTTATCACAGGAACCTGCGGGTGAACGAGTGGATCACAGCAGTGTTTCCGACGGAAATATATTTGTACGTTTTATCTCCAGAATGACAAACAGAAAAAGTGTGGGGCCGGGAATTGTAATCGCTGCGGCGATTGTTCTTGGTCTTGTTTTGGTGTTTGGGATACTAAAGATAACAAGAACGGTACAGGATTACTATGATTTTGACTTTCAATATGAAAAAGCGCGCTCCGAATTTGCAGACGGTGACTATGAGGCAGTTGTAAGTACGGCAAGACATGTGGTATCCCTGCGTCCTGCCGAGGAAAAGCCCAGGCTGCTGCTTGCGGATTCATATTTTAAGCTTGAGAAATATGATGAAGCGATAGCCGTGCTGACCGATCTTCTTAAGGATTTTCCGCAGGATCAGACAATATATGAAAGACTGATCGCTAATTACGAGACCGAAGGGGATATAGATTCGATAATAAGGCTTTCGGGACAGGCGGGAAATGCTGCGATCTCGGCCCTGTTTGATGATTATGTATCGGATGCTCCCGAATTCAGTGTTGACAGCGGAAGCTATTTTGAACCCCAGTCGGTGAGGCTGATGTCTTCCAAGGGAGGTACGATCTATTATACCGTTGACGGGAGTGAGCCTGATAAGAATTCGGAAGTATACACCACCCCGATACGTATCGATGAAGGTGAGACTGTACTGAGTGCCATCCATATTAATGAGAAGGGTATTGCGAGTGAGGTCATACAAAAGACATACACCGTAAAGATCATCGCCACCGAGGTTCCGCAGGTAATAACCGAAGGCGGTGATTATACCGTTCCCAAGTTTATAAAGGTAAAGAGTCCCCAGTCGGGTACGATATATTACACCACAGACGGGACTGATCCCGAGCTGAGCAATTCAAAGGAGTATGAGCAGCCTCTGCCTATGCCTTTGGGGAAAAGTGAATACAGATTTGCGATAATAAGTGATTCGGGTGTCAGCAGCGAGGTCGTGACGGTCAAATACAATCTTAAGATAAGCGGAGTCGTGGATAAGGCTACTGCCCAGTCGGCGGTACAGCTTAAGCTTATAACGCTCGGACATGCTGTTATGGATCATGAATTTACAGCCAAATACGGTTATTCGGCGAATGACAGGAACTATTACATAGTTGAGGAGTATTCGACTACGGACGGGAAGAAACGGAGAGAAAACACGTTGTATGCGGTGGATACTACAACCGGAGAAGTTTTTACGATAACGAGGAATACAGGTAAGGGAGATTATGATTTT
>JAEEHY010000127.1 GCA_016281085.1 Lachnospiraceae bacterium | reverse complement strand
TGCGTAATTCATTTTGCCGGTCTTAAGGCAGTCGGCGAGTCTGTACAGAAACCGCTTGAGTACTATGAGAACAATATAAACGGAACCCTTGTTATGCTCGATGCGATGAGGAAGAACGGTTGTAAGAACATCATTTTTTCTTCATCTGCAACGGTATACGGAGACCCTGCTTTTATTCCGATCACAGAGGATTGTCCTAAGGGAAAGATAACCAATCCTTACGGCCGTACAAAGAGTATGCTTGAGGAGATACTTACCGATCTTTATATTTCGGATAATGAATGGAATGTTATACTGCTAAGGTATTTCAATCCCATAGGTGCTCACAAGAGCGGTCTTATCGGTGAAGATCCGAAGGGTATTCCCAACAACCTGCTTCCTTATGTAGCACAGGTAGCCATCGGAAAGCTTAAGTGTCTGGGTGTGTTCGGCAATGATTACGACACACCGGACGGAACGGGAGTAAGGGATTATATCCATGTGGTCGACCTCGCAAAGGGTCATGTGAAGGCAATAGATAAAATCAAGGAAAACCCCGGTGTTAAGGTATATAACCTCGGAACAGGAAACGGATACAGCGTTCTTGATATAGTAAAGGCTTATTCCAAAGCCTGCGGACATGAGGTTCCTTATGAGATCAAGCCAAGGCGTGCCGGAGATATCGCAACCTGTTATGCGGATCCTTCGCTGGCAAAGAAGGAGCTTGGCTGGGAAGCACAGTACGGAATTGATGAGATGTGCGCCGATTCGTGGAAATGGCAGAGCATGAATCCGAACGGATACAATGAGTGATCGGTATCCTGATTTTGTCATTCCGGACAGGAAGAGTGATCCTGTTGCATGACTGGTGACTGTAAAGGGGATCGTTATGGCTGATATTACAAATAAGAAACTGAGAACCATGTTCATATATCAGATATTTGTAAGGAATTATTCGGAAAAAGGTGATTTTGCCGGGGTTGAGTGTGATCTGGACAGAATAAAGGGGCTTGGTGTCGATATAATCTATCTTCTGCCGATACATCCTGTCGGTGTGGAAAAACGAAAGGGAACACTTGGCTCGCCTTATGCAATAAGCGATTACAGATCGGTAAATCCCGAATACGGCACACTGGAGGATTTTATCAGGCTTGTTGATGCGATACACGAAAAGGATATGAAGTGTATTATTGATGTGGTCTATAATCATACATCGCCTGATTCGGTGCTTGTAAAAGAACATCCCGAGTGGTTTTATCACAAGGCTGACGGCACGCTCGGAAACCGTGTGGGTGACTGGTCGGATATTGTGGATCTTGATTATACCAACATGGACCTTTGGGATTATCAGATCGATACACTGAAGTACTGGGCCGGGTTTGTGGATGGTTTTCGATGTGATGCTGCCCCGATGGTACCTGTCGGGTTCTGGGAAAAAGCACGGGCAGAGGTTGAAGCCGTCCGTCCGGGATGTATATGGCTGGCAGAATCGATAGATCCGGGATTTATTCTGCAGTTACGGTCAGAGGGTATACCCGCTCACGGTGATGCGGAGCTGTACCGGGCTTTTGATATAACATATGATTATGACATATACGGATGTCTGGTTGATTATCTTTCGGGGAAGGCAGCACTTTGCGATTATGCCTGGGCTGTCAACAGACAGGAATACACATATCCTGATAATTATGTAAAATTGAGATTCCTTGAAAATCATGACAGATCGAGAGCCGCATTTATGATCCCGGATAAACAGGCGTTGTATAATTTTACTGCATTTTTATTCTTTCAAAAGGGTATTACTCTTGTGTACGCGGGACAGGAATTCGGGGCGGTTCACCGCCCTTCGCTCTTTGACAGGGATACGGTGGATATGGATCCTGAGAACGGTACTGACATGAGCGGTCTTATCCACAGGTTATCCCGGATAAAGAGAAGAGAAATATTTACCGACAGTTCATATACCTTAATTACATCGGATGAAGATGTTATGATAGCTTCTTATTCGGGCCGGGGTGCACACCTGACAGGAATATTTTCACTGAAAGGCAGGACGGTACATGTACCGGTGATGATCCCGGATGGGTTATATAATGATATCCTGTCAGATGAAAAGGTGGAGATTTATGAAGGAGCCCTGAATATATATGGCAGGCCGGTTATATTTGAATGGTAATCCTATTAAATTATAAGAGCTCTGATCGCAGGGGATACAAAAGGTGAAGCCAATACAGGTTATTTTGGAAGCAGTACCTTTAATGAGGGGTGGCGGACGGAATGACTATGCTGTTTCGAACAAGCATAGAAGATATGAATTTATAATTGATACATAATATAGTTTATAGTGAACGGATCAAAAGGATCTGTTCACTATTTTTTTAGGAGAGTTTTGATTTTAGCTAAATATTTATGTTAATTAATTAAACATTTGACCTCATTTATGGACATATCTATATAAAATTTAGTATAATACTTGATAAAAGAAATGGATATGCAGATGATGATCCGGAAATAACCGGGATTGATTAAAACAGGCGATGCTACAACAAATAAGGTGAATGAGAATGTATAAAAATACAGAAACAAAATATGAAAAGAATGATTACTACTTATCGATAGATATAGGTGCATCGAGCGGAAGACACATTATTTCATGGCTTGATGATAACGGCAGAATACAGATGAAGGAGA
>JAEEHY010000126.1 GCA_016281085.1 Lachnospiraceae bacterium | reverse complement strand
TAAGGGTATCGGGAACTTTGGCAATATGAAAGGTGCCCTTGTTATTGAAAGTACAGGAAAGACAAGTGCAGATGCGAAGATCATCGGCGCCAAGTTCAGTGCAAGTGTTGCAGCGTTTACTTCGAATGATATTACTTCTACTGTCGATGTGACTAACAGAGCATACTATGACGGACAAGGGAATGACTTAAGCGCCGGAAGCGTTACCATAAAGGCAGCCATTGATGATATCACATCATATGCAAAGGGCGGATCATCACAGTCCGGTACCAAGGTTTCGCTCATAGGAGGCGGTTCCACTGATATCGCTGCTACTTCAGCCGTATCGAATGAAGCATATATCACTGATACAAATGCATCAGTTTCGGGTGCGGTAAGTATAATTTCGGATGTAGCCGGTGAAAGCAAGGATTTCAAGAATGGCGAAAAGAAGGTTCATGTTACCGCAGAAGCAACCTCTCCCGATCTGAGCATCGGTATAGCAACAGGTGAGGCTATAAAGACTTCAACCAATGAAACAGGTAACGTAACAGCAAGGCTGGGTAAGAATTCAAATATCGATTGTGACAGCTTTACCCTGTATTCAGGGTTTGCCAGTGAAGTATCATCCATAGGAAGTGCTCCCGGTGTCAGCGTTACTCTTCTGGCCGGTGACAGCGTAGTGGTTGTTACGGAAGCTTCGAAGAACAATGACAGGAAAGTCAGATCGGCAGTTGAATCCGGATCGAACATCAATGCAAGGAAGGGCAGTGTCAATATTGATGCGATATCTCATCTTGAAGCCAACGCTCATCTTAATGATGTTAAGAGCTTCAGTGGTATCGATCTCGGATCATATCTGCTGCAGACAAAGGTTGGAAAAACCACGGCGCTGGTGGAGGTAGACGGCACAATCTATGCGGATGATGCGATCACCCTGAATGCAAATGAATATTATAAATCAAATATAGATAAGTTCGAAGTGGTAAACGGAGGTCTTATCGGCGGAAGTGAGTCGAGGGCTGTCGGACACAAGGATCAGATGACAGCCGATGTTATCATCGGAACCACTGACGGAAGGACAACAGCCATTACCGCAACCAGGGGCGCGATAAAGATATATTCTATCACAGCTGCAGATATGTTCAATGAGATCAGGAATGCAAGCTATGGACTGGGTTCCAAGACTTCATTAAAGGCATCTAATAACCTGGGAAGATATACCAGGGTCACTTTAAAGGATAATGTGGTGATCGATGCAAATAATCATATTGAGATAATTGCGGATGCTGAGAATGTGACCATGAAGAGCATAGCAACCGGTGATGCGGCAGGCGGCTACAATAAGGCTGTTCCCACAGCTGTAATTGATTATTACAGTAACGGTTCAGTTAATACCGGTCTGGCGAATAGTATTAATTCCTACTTTGGTAAAGTTACGATCAATGCAAATGAATCCAATAATCTGTATGCAAGCGCAGAACATACTGCTTCGATAGCAATAGGTTCAAACACTCCTACGGCAACGATCAACGCCAATCAATATTCTACTATCAGGATTGACTACAGGTGGAATATTGAGGATCAGGATAAGAAGAACAGGGAGTTAACAAAGATAGCAGGTGTGGATGTTGAGATCGCTTCATATTTGAAGGATATAAAACATGAGGCTAAAACAAATGCGCTGACAAAATCCCTCGGCAACAGATCCGAAGCAACCAGTAAGATAAAATCATATAACCATGGAGAGGTCCAGATAGACAGAGCGGATATAAGCGGATATGAAACCTTATACATCTACGCCCTTACATTAAAGATTAAAGAGGATGCAACCGCCACGGCGGAGATAAGAGGCTTTACCGGAAAGGTTTACAGTAACGCAGATGTTTCCGGCAATATTAACAACACCGTTTCAGTAGGAAACTGGAAAGAGAATGCAATCTTAAGAGGACCGGATGTACTTATTAAGAATACCGATACAAAATCACTGGAGACCAGCATAATAAGAAGTGCTTCCGTAAAGGGAGATACATCGACAAACAAGTTTACAAAAGCTCTTGAGACCGGTTCTGACGTTATGATGCAGAATCAAAAAACTATGATGTTCCCGTTTGGGATTTTAATGGGTATTACAAGCAAGTTTGTATCAAAGGTTGTAAAAACGGTTACATATTCGGATGCCGAAGCAAAAGAACTCGGAAGTTATATAATCAGTGGAAATATCAATGCTTATATCAATCTGTATTGCGGACAGTACGGCGCAGGTGTGAACCTGATGATCGATAAGGATGGAAAGGTTACATCCGCAGGTATAAGCAAGGATGATCTGAACAGATTCGTAACGGTGGAAAACGGCAAAATAGAAGTTCATGACATTAAGACTGACAAGGCAGGAAAGTTCAAGATTGAAGCTAACGGACCGTTAAACGAATCAAGAGGTAATCTGATATTTAATAATGCTTCCTATATATCCGCTCTGAACATTGATAATTATTCAACTATGCCGCTTTACTTAAGAAGAATTAATCTGCTGGGTGATCAGCTGACGGATGCAAAGATTGAGTATACAGTTCCTGAAAGCATTAAGGTAAGCTATGGAGAAGGAAAGGCTCCGGAGGTTAAGATCGCATCTTTAGCAGGTGCCGACGTTATATTCGGTCTGGATGATCCTGTCAATCCCTCCAAGAGCGGTAATGACCTCGATGCAGGTGAGGGAAGCATAATGGTGCTTATGCCCGCCGGCGGAAACGTGATCACGGAAACAGTTAAGAACTGCGAAGCCTTTATTGCCGCAAATACAGTTTCGATCACAGGCGCTGATAATATAGGCGGAGACATTCCCTTCAGGGTATTCCTTATAGACGTGGCACCGATCAACGAGGATGGAATAACAAGAAGCGGGATCAACGCCAGCCTGATAGCTTCGGCTAAGACTAACATTGTCATTGCCATAAGCCCTGTGCGTTTGTACTACAAGAACCCTAATGATGATACTGCCGTATACAAAATTACGGATCTTGTTTCCAAATATATTATCCTGACAGTCACCAAGGCATATTATGCAACACTGATCAAACCCGCAAGTATCACCGGTGAGTATATTCAGGGAAGGAACAGGGCATTTATAGCCAGGGATATGGCATGTACATTTTATATGGGTAATGTGAGAGCAGAAACAATGTTCGTAAGAGCGGAGGCAAATAATAAGAAGCTTTACTCTTTTGAGAATATGCCGAATACAACATTCAGCGTAGAAAACGACGTGTTAAAGATATTCAGAGGCAATGTAAGATGGAATATAAACAATTCAAATAACGGCGGCTCGGGCAGTCAGGGCGGAAACAGCGGATCGGAAAGCGACGGAAATGATAATACTGCTTATAGCGGAACAACACCTGCCAATGCGCTCATCATGCCTTTTGGAGGAAATGCATTAACACCTGAAAGCATAATGCCTCCTGTAAATGACAGGAAGACAAGGAATGCATATTACAGGTATTTAAATAAGTTAAAGAACACAGCCAACAATGCTTCAGACATAAAGAGAACCGGAGATTACAAAAACAGGAATTACAATTTCTTTGGCAATATCTCTCTGGAAGATCTGGTTGGATCTAAACTTGCCGGACTGCTGGCACTTGCGGATCTGTGTCTGATAGTTGAGAAGAACGGATGGAGCTATCTCGTAATCGCAAGCAATATAGCGGTAGATGATATGATAGAAACGATATGTTCCGAAAGTACGGCAAATATACTTTCAGAAATTAATATGTTCATGAGCGCACTTTCGCTCCTGGCAGACGGAGCTCTGATACAGATGTTCTCCGGATTCAACTATCTGCTTGTGCTGATACCTGCACTTATTGGTCTGTTCCTCTTCCTCATTCTGACAAAGAGAAGGAAGAAAAAGAAGGAGTTAGCAGCCTGATTGTTATCTGAATAAGGACGATGCTGTCTTCGAAGGAATTTACGCTTTCGTACAATGGCGGATATAAGGCCCGGTATCAAATCCCGGCCAAAACACTTTCTTTATATAAACTTGATGGAAAGGAAGGAAATGATATGAATAAGTTATCTAAACAATGCTTCGTCATGATCATGATCGCAGGGCTTTCAATGACCGTACTTTCTGGCTGCGATGATCTTGCTGCATCGGCTTTATCAAACGTTTCAGTGACTGTCACGTCACAGGATTCTTCATATGAGTTGAAGTTCCCGCAAAGCGCAGATCAGCCTGCGGCAGATACAGACAATAACAGGGACGATGATAAGAAGGAAGCAGGCGGCTTTGATGAAATAGAAAATCTTAGCGAGGAAGAACTTAACGTTCTTCTTAATCGCAGCGATCTTGAAGGGCTCGGGGAGATAGACGGGACCATCTATATAACCGGACACAAAAGCCCTGACTCTGATACGGTCTGCGGTTCGATCGCATGTGCCGAGCTGCTGAAGCAGCTTGGCTATGATGCGCAGGCAGTTATCATTGGAGATATCAACAAAGAGAGCGCCTATATACTTAAGGAAGCCGGCGTGGATGCACCGGAACGGCTAAGGGACGAATCGGGTAAAAACATGATAATTGTTGATCACAGCGAGTATTCTCATGATCTTGAAAGTCTTAAGGATGCCAACGTTCTGGGCATTATCGATCATCACGGGATCGGCTCCCTTACCACAGGCAACCAGGTGATCTATGATGCAAGGCCTCTTGGCTCTACAAACACGGTCATATGGATCAGATACAGGAATTACGGAGTTGAACCCGATAGAAAAATGGCAACTCTTATGTTGGGCGGGATACTTTCGGATACGAACAACCTTAAAACCAATGTTACCTTTGCGGACAGGGCAGCCGTCAGTATTTTGAGCAAAACAGCAGGTATCGACGATGTTGAGGCATTTTATGATGGCATGCATAAGGAATTTTTATCTCATGAAGGTATGACAGATGAGGAGATATTCTTTAGTGATTATAAGGAATATGAGGCTGGTAATACGAAATACTGTATTGCCTGTGTCAACTGTTATGACGAGGATGAGGTCAGAGAACTTGCAGAGCGCATGAGTAAAATAATGCCGGCAACTCTTAAAGAAACGGGAATGGATATGGCCTTTACTCAGGTCAGCGTTGTAAATGATAAACTCAATGTATGTTATCTGGTATATGCAGGTGACGGAGCAAAAGAGACTGTTGCTGAGGCCTTGGCAGACAGACACCCAGAGGAAAAAGGAAATGTTTATGTTCTGAGGCCGGGTATTTCCAGAAAGACGGTACTGGTTCCGGCTCTGACTGAGGTGCTCAACGCATATCCAAAGGAATAGCGGCTATCGGGGAAACATTATTATTTGGCATATTTATGGATGGGATACGTAAAACATGGTGAAGCCTGTAAATTGGTAGCCTGTTATCTCAAAATACATGTCTGCAACGTTCTGTCAAAACATATGTATGTGCAGTATCCTACAGTGAATAAGTGAAATTAGTTGAATAATCATACGTTTAATATTTCATTTGTCACAAATTACTTTTTATGATACAATTTTTCTAAGATGATTGGTACAATTATCATTTTAGGAAGTGTTGAGGAGGATATGGTTTTGGCAGATATAAAATTATTTGCTACTTACAGACAGACTAATATTGGTAGTTTATTGAGAATTTTAAATTATACATTATGATCGTCGGAAAAAGGTTATATGCCGTTTTCCGGCGATTTTGTGCTTATATAGATATGGATGTGGAAGAAAGGAAAGTAAATGGATAACGATAAAGTCAAGCTCAGACGTTATGAAGATGATCTTAATGTAGGAGGGGTCGGTGTTGTCATACTCGGGGCCTGGGATGTTCTGAAGGTTATAATGCATATGATAATAGAAGCAAAAAATGATATCAATCTTGACGAGTTCGCCAATGAAGATAAAACGTTGGCAGTTGTTATGATTGCAGCGATAATTGCAGTGATCCTGCTTTTTGTGCTCCTCATTTTCAAGCTCCATTGGTATATTGGAATAAATGCATCAAAAGCCGCCAAGGGTGAAGCGTATAAAAAAGGATATTATACGGGAGCGGTCATATTGCTGGTTCTTTCTGTTTTGGGTATGTTTACCTACATTGATGAGCTTAAGGATCTGGCTAACATTGAGACTACCATAGCTTCGTTTATCGTTGATCTTACTTCGGTCTATATTTTGTGGGCCGTTGTGTCAAGTACACGAAAGATAAGAGAACTAAAACTATTACATACGCAGGAGTAAACTTATCATGCAGATGGATTTTCACTATTACGCGACATATTGCGCTGCATTTATCGCAGGTTATTCCCATGAAGAGAGCCTGGATATAGCTTACAGTGCTCAGTTTGTCGATCACTGCACAAGAACGCTGCTTGCAAAGATCAAAGGACCGTCAAATGCAGCGACTACTCAGATGCAGCTTGAAATGATGGATGCAAGGACGGATCCGATAGGTCTTCAGGATATAACGAGGATATGGGCTCCGTTCCATTTCCTGCCAAGGGATCTGTATGCCGTTAAGGAAAAGTGCTCAAAGAGTTATCTAAGCAAGTACAGGCTCATATGCGGACCAAACGGTGATCTTGTTGTTAAGACAGTGGAGCTTGCAAAAGGAAGACCATTACAGTCGGTCGGTATCGCAATGCATGTTTTGGCGGACACCTGGGCACATGCCAATTTTGCCGGAACACCTTCTTTGGTCATCAACAATACAAATCATGTATTTTATGAACTCTTTCCTGACGGTGACGGATATACGGAAAAACAGATAAAGTTTGTGCACAAGACTTCGGTACCGGATGATCTTGATAACAGTATTTACACCAACAGTCTGTATCAGAGAAGCGAGAATACGATCATGAATCTGGGCCACGGCCGGGCCGGACATCTTCCGGATTACAGTTTTGTAAGATACAGATATCTTCCCGCATGGGGAGATTATGAAGAGATCATTAAGGACAATCCCTCCGATTATATGAAAGCATTTACGCAGATGATATATGCAATGAAGTATATCCGCGGAGAACATGATATCTTTAAAAAAGATACCTATGATAATGATGCGGTAGAACCATGGCAGCCCAGGATAAAGGAGATCATCGAAAAAAGGCAGATAATAGCAAGCGATGACTGGAAAGCATTCGGTGAGGAATTATCAGGACAGACGATAACCGATTATTCAATGGATACATATTTTGAGGAGTATACAAACAGCCCGAAGGAAGAAAAGGATAATACATTTCTGGGCAGGTTTATACTTGGAGCTTTGGCACATAAGGGCATGGTCATTGACGAAATATTCAGATCCGGAAATATGCTTGTCGGTTTTTCAAAGAAAAAGAGGGTTGATAAATGACGGTTTATCAGAGAATTAAAAAAATACTGTTCAGTTTATGTATGTTCGCGGTTGCACTTTTCTTTATCATTAATCCTTCGGATGAAGCGTATTCGGTAGTTGTTGCTATATTATCGATAGGACTTGCCATAGCCGGGATAAAAGATATTATATTCTATTTCGTGATGGCAAGACACATGGTCGAAGGCAAAATGATCCTGATCCAGGGAGTGATAATCTTTGATTTTGCGATAATTACAGGTTCGCTTACAGACGTGCCCAAGATATATATTCTTCTGTATCTGATCGGGGTGCATGCTTTTTCGGGTGTGATAGAGATCATGAGGGCAATGGAGGCACGAAGGACGGTTGACGGTCCTTGGAAGATTAAGTTTTCCCATGGAATTGTTAATCTTATCCTTGCGATAGCATGTCTGATATTTATAAGGCAATCAAACACAGCGCTTATAATCTACAGCCTGGGATTAATGTATTCGGCGGTAGTCAGGCTCTTTGATGCTTTCAGGAAAAAAGCATTTGTGGTAATAGAATAAAAATATCTTTATAATTAAAAGGAGGAGACAGGGATGATGAAAAGTTGCAAAAAAGCCATATCGGTATTACTTGCATCAGGAATGGTTTTTATGACAGCATGTTCGCCTCAGGATATTGAGCAGGTCGAAAAGATGCTGTCATCAACCGACAACGGTACAGGTATCAACATTAACATTAATTCTGATAAAGACAGTGATACTGCCGGGGAAGATGTTGATAGGAGTGAAGTTAAGCCGGCTGAGGTAACTTCAAAAGATATGAAATATTACCTGTGCAGTGAAGATGATACCCGCACGAATCCTGTATACTTTGTTGGGGATTCGGATGTTCCCTATATATCTTTGGAGGACTGGGCAGAACTGTATCCTTATCTGCTGAAGAACTACGTTCATCTGGGAGATGAGGAACTTGAGTATGGACTTAGCTATACCAGAGAAGGCAATGTCGGCACTCTGTCAAGGACGGATGGTGATCCCTAC
>JAEEHY010000125.1 GCA_016281085.1 Lachnospiraceae bacterium | reverse complement strand
CTGCCGCTCTTATAGATATCATCCGGTATCTCAATAACCACTTCCATGGGTTCGATCAGCTCTTTAATGTTGGTAGCCGCACCGCCGACCATCTTCATCACCGTAAGGTCGAAATACTTAAGCGGCTTCTGCCCCACTGCTCTGGAAATGATCTTTTTACTGTCATCATCTATGGTATTGTCGATATTCGTAAGGGAGACGGTTACATTTGCATGTCCGCCGTCTACTATCTCCATTACATCGCCGGGTGTCATTATACTGTCAACAACGGCACTGAAGTTTGGAATACATGGATATATCTCTTCCTCTGCCGTCTGCTCCAGTTCCTCCCTTGTAAGTGCATGGTAATCCGGTATGGCTGAAGGAGGTGCATACTGATTGTCTACAAATGCATCAAAGCTTCCCTCATAAAAGGCTGCATTGATCACAGATGACTTATTACCCGAGTTCACGTAATCGGCTGCCTCTTCCTTGCTCATCCCCAGCCGCGTTAGCACACTGTTTGTTGTCTCAGGTGCGATCTCCACGATCATTTCAAGATCCTCATCAGAAGGTATCTCTATTTCGGTAAGATCCATTTCGGCAACAAAATCATCACCTGCCGTTCCGTTCACCGCATCTTCAAGATCAACCACATGCTCCTCGTCCGCAACCTCCGGTACCTCCTCTTTGTATACCTTCTGTACCTTCCTGGTCTGAACATCCTCGTTGCTGCCGCTCTTTGCCGCTTCCTTGGCCGCATTAACGCTTGCATCTGTCTGAACGAAGGCTGCTGCTATCTGATGATCCTCACGTATATCCGGAAGTATGTAGGTACTGACAGGTCCAACCTGGACTCCGTCCACAGCCACTGCCAGAATTGCGAAACCGGGTTTGGGTGTTATGTTATAGGTAACGCTTGAACCCCTTGCGTATGTTGATACTCCGCACGGCGATATTGTTCCTCCGGTTGTTGCAACACCTGCCGTGACCGTATGAGTTCTCACCCTCTCGTCAATAAAGACGGCATTGAAGCAGTAGTCCTTTTCCACCTTGTCGATCTTGAATTCCCGATCCCTGCTGACGGTCTGGTCGTTAACGGTCCATCCGTAGAATCTGAACCCGCTCGCAGGTTCGGCCTTTATCTTTGCGCTCTCACCAAGCTTATAGGTACCGTCTCCGTATACCTTACCTCCTTCATATGGACTGCAGGTAAGCGATATCTTGTATGTGGTCTTTGCAAATCTCGCCGTTATATTCCTGTCAACCGTCAGATTTTTAAGCTCAATATACGCATCCTTGGAGATGAGGTTGCCTCCCTCGGTCCATCCAAGGAACACATACCCGTCATAAGCCTTTGCAGACAGCGTTGTCTGTCCGCCGTAGGTTACCCTGCCGCCTCCGACCACACTTCCTGCCGAAGGATTGTTGGAAGAAGCATTTACAGTTACATAGTTCTGCTTAAAGCTTGCGATCACATTTATATTAAACTGAACATCATTGATAGTATAATTGGTCGCAGTCGACACTATCTTCCCGTCTCTCTTCCATCCCTCAAAATAGTAATTCTTCTGGGGAACGGCAGACAGTGTCACGGAACCTCCCTGAACAACAGCGCCACCGCCTGTGACGATTCCGCCTTCCAACGGTTCGGGCGACACGGTTACATTGTAGCTGTTACTCTGCACTCCGACGCCTGATGAAGCGCTGAAACTGTGATCCATTACCGAAGTGGCAGTGACCGTAAGATTTCCCGCAGTTTCCTTTGCATCGATATACAGTACGCCATCACCGTTTATATATGTTCCCGCAGTCTTTGCTCCGCTTAAGCTGTAAATAACCGAAGGATCGATGTTCTCACCCTGGACCTCTGCATGGAATTCACATTTTCCACCCTTTGCAAGCGTTATTTCCCTCGGATATATGCTGATGCCCGTAACCCTTGACGAGCTTGTAACCTCCGCATATACATTTATATACTGAGCGAACTTGTTCTTGTCATCCTTTTTATCTTTTAAGAACACCGTAGCTTTATATTTTCCCACAGGTGCACTTGCCCTTAACTCTATCATGAATTTGGACATATTGCCCTGAGCAAGAGCTGTTGAGCCTTCCACAAGCGAAAGCTTGAATACATCTGCGGATGAATTGCTTATACCGTATACAATATCAATATCGGTATTACCCATGTTAACGGCCGAAAAAACCAGGGAATCACCTTTTCCAACCGAACCCGTCAATATAATATCCGTTATCGCACCGCCGTCCTTCTGGATCCGCAGACCGTAGGTATACTCTTCGGCAGCCTTTTTTTCTTCTTCCTCCTGTTTGGCTTTTTCAGCAGCTTCCCGAGCTTTTCTGGCTTCCTCTTCCGCCATCCGTTTTGCTTCTGCGGCAGCTTCTTCCTCAGCCTGTTTACGCGCGGCCTCATCAGCCTTCCTGGCTTCTTCCTCGTAAACCCGCTGTTTTTCAGCCTCTTCCTCTGCACGGCGTGCAGCTTCTTCCTGACGTGCGGCTTCCTCCGCTTCCTGCTGTTTGCGCGTTGCCTCAGCCTGACGGG
>JAEEHY010000124.1 GCA_016281085.1 Lachnospiraceae bacterium | reverse complement strand
TCCTTCCATACGTATCCAACGTATAAACATTTCCATCCCAGTGTACGCAATAATGACAATACCGGATGTCATCTCTTCCGTATTTTGGCTCCGGCTTCATAATCTGTCCTCCTTATGTTTTTTCGAAAAATGGCACAAAAAAAGAGCAGTCATCCGAACGGATAAAACTGCTCTTTTTTCTATGTAAAATATTAAATTTTAAGGGTTGTGCATTATACCATGGATTTATCGGAAATCAACTGTGTCAAAGCACTTTTTTCACTCCCATTTCAACTCCATTTACGCCAAGAAAAGCATTTTCAACCCCCATTTCGACTCCCAATACGGCGTTAAAATCCATCAAAATTCATCAGAATATGACAGGTTGATTTTTTTGAAAGCCGCTTAAAACCTGCTATTCTTCGCCAACTGCATTGATCTCGTAAGGCGTGGACTGATATACGTAATAATTTAACCAGTTCGTATACAGAAGCTGTCCGGTTGAACGCCAGTTGACAATCGGATCTTTTGCCGGATCGTTATCCGGGAAATAGTTCTTTGGGATCTTGGGGTCAAGACCCTTCTCAAGATCCCTGTAGTACTCATCCTTAAGTGTATTGGAGTCATACTCCGCATGGCACAGAACAAAGAACTTACGTGAATCCTCGGTCTTAACGATCGTAACACCCGCTTCGTCCGAATAAGCCATCAGCTCAAGCTCCGGAACCTTCTCTATATCTTCCCGCTTAACATATATCTCTCTTGAATGCGGAGCATAGAACACATCATCAAAGCCGCGGAACAGCGGTGCATTGGGCTTAAGCTTAATATGCGGGAATATTCCCGACAACTTCTCATCATAGTATTCATGCATGATACCGTAGTGATGATACAGTCCGGCAAATGCACCCCAGCACAGATAATATGTACAGTGTACATGCCTCTCAGCCCAGTCCATTATCGTACACAGTTCATCCCAGTATGCAACGTCCTCATACATAACATACGCAAGAGGCGCTCCTGTTATGATAAGGCCGTCGAACTTCTCGTTCTTTATCTGATCAAAGGTAACATAGAATGAATCCAAATGATGTGTATCAACATGTGTCGGTGTATATGATGCTGTCTGCAGAAGCTCTATATCAACCTGGAGCGGTGAATTACTGAGCTTCCTGAGAAGCTGTGTCTCTGTAACCTCTTTATTGGGCATGAGATTCAGGATAAGCATCTTTAACGGACGTATGTCCTGATGCATGGCCCTGTTCTCATCCATTACAAATATATTCTCATCTTCCAGTATCCTCTGAGCGGGAAGATCGCTCTTTACCTTGATAGGCATTACAATACTCCTCCTCTTATGCCCCTTTTATTCAGTGCATTTATATGATTCCGACTATCAGCTTTTCACCGTCGTTTTCCTTTACCATCACAGCGCTGAGTGTAACTTTTCTTGGTTTACCGTCAAACGTAAGGCGATAACTCAGTTCGAATTTACCCTTTTCTTTGATTGATTTCAATACTTCTTCTTTTGTAAAATGTTCATTGAACATCTCAAGGTCTTCTTTATAAACTGCTTTCGAGCTTTTCTTTCTGGTTTTTTCAAAGAAGTTTTCACCGTATTCAGCCATACCGTAGCCCTTAAATTCATTACTTGAAGTACATTCTATGAAATATTCCGTTTCCGGATTCACGGCATACATGCATATATATTCCCCTACAAGAGCACTTACCCTTGAATATACGATACGTTCACGGAGCATCTGCTCATACAGCTTCTGCTTCCGCATCTGTAAGTCGATATCGCTTATCGCGATGATAATATATTCCTTGGAATCGGTTACCTTTGCGATCTTCATATTCACATATGAAGGACCATTATCATAGTTCATCCTGTAAGTCAGCGTAAATGAGCCCTGTTCCTCAAGAGAATGAATAATATTTTCCTTGGTAAATGCTGTCAGAACACCTTCAAGATCATCCTGATATATGTGCTTCAAGGCATCCTTCCGGCTCTTTTCAAAGAAATCGGTATCTCTGTTTTCAACAATCATTGATTCCTGTCCTGCCTTGGATGAAAGTATTATGAAATCTTCGGTCTCAAGATTCACATAATACAACATAAAATAATTGGCAGCCAGCGATTTGGCTATGTTGGAATAAGTGATCCTGTTTGCATCATCGGTAACGGCAAGTATTGCTACGGCAACAGCTATTGTTCCTGTAACATGATTGACCGCTATCCTTCTTATAAACGCATGGAAAATCCTGTTATCCGGAAGCTTCTCTTTGAACACGATCCTGTCATGATCCTCATCCATCTGCGCAAGTGGTTTCCTGAACAGATCTCCGTTGACAATATCAAACGAATAAAATTCCATGTATGAATTTTTAAGTTTCTTCTTGTAATTTTCCAAAGCAAAATCACGATACGACTTGTTGGAGCGCAAGACACGGAATGTCTCATCCTTTATTTCTATAACAGCTACCGGAAGTGTATTAAAATACCCCTTGATTGAAGTGTCGTTTTCATCAGCAGATCCTATAATGTCATACAAATTCACACGACCTATTGTCTCATAATAGGACTCCTCTTCAGGATTCTCGAAACCTATCTGTTTTCCGGTCCTGTATTTCTCCAATACCTTTTCCATCGGGATCGGTTTTTCATAAAAATATCCCTGCAGCTTGGAACAGCCTATCTCTCTTAGGAACACTGCAATTTCTTCGGTTTCAACGCCTTCACATACAGTATCGGTTCCAAGTGCGGTAGCCATTCTCATAAGTTCGGTAAGGATTATCCTTCCGTTCTCTCCCTTATCAAGATCCTTAAGAAAACGCATATCGAACTTGATGAGATCGAACTCAAGCTGCTTAAGTACATCAAGTGATGAATAACCGCTTCCAAAGTCATCCATCCACACAGGGAAACCAAGCCTTCTGAACCGCTCAACCTGTTCCTTCATGAATTCGAAATTGCTTCCCACAGCACTTTCGGTAATCTCTATTGTTATCTTGTCATGGCTTACACCCGCGCTATCTACACGTTTAACTATCTCACTTACTATATCGCAGGCCTCAAAATCAGTTCTTGAAAGATTGATCGACTGTGGAACAATGTGCAGTCCTTCTTCCTCAAATACCCTGATCTTCTCAAGTACCTGGTCAAGCATATAAAGATCAAGCTTATATATAAGCTCGGCATCTTCAAGTATGGGAATAAAATCACCCGGCGAAAGGAAGCCCATCTCAGGATCTATCCATCTTGCCAGTGCCTCTTCATCACACACCTTTCCTGTGATGGATCTAATGATCGGCTGATAATAAACCGTTATCCACTTCTCCTCGATAGCTCTGTCAAGATTGGACACGATATACTGTCTTCTCTCTACATTTTCCTGCATGGCTTTATTGAAATAATGGATATCCGAAGCATATGTATTACGCAGGGAATCACATGCGATCTTAGCCCTGTCACAGGCTGTGCTTATATCAATCTTATCCGTTCCGGGATAATACACCCCTGCCCTTATAGGCAGTGATCTGATATTCATGCTCTGCCAGTCTCTGAATATCTGATGAAGTTTATCCTCTATACTGTCATTTTCCGCAAAAACAGCAAAGTGATCCTGACTGAAACGGCTGCAGTTCTCATTACTGAAATAACGCACAATAAGCTCTGCAAACGCTCTGAGCAATTTGTCCCCATTCGCAAAACCATGCTTTTGGTTATAATGTTTCATACCGCTAAGATCAAGGAAAATGAACGCGGGGGTGCTTCCCCTCTCTAACATCTCCTTGCATCCTGCCTCCGCCAGCTCAAAGAAATAAGTCATACTCGGAAGACCTGTCAGATAATCATAATAGCTTATCCTTACAATACTCTCCCTGCGCAGGGTCTCATTAAGTGATGCCACGAATTCCTTACCGGTAGGTGCTCCGTCTGCCTTATACGATCCCTCCTCGATATACCATACCTGTGCAAGCTGTATTCCTGTATCCGTTTTGAAATGTTCACCGCGCGCATGAATGATCCTGTATTCGTCTCCTTCACAGTGTCTGACTCTCGAACGGTATATAACATTGTATTCTTCGTTTTCCGTTGCAAATCTGAATGCTGAATCAGCTATCCTCGCCGCATCATCGGGATGTGAGTCGATGTACATATTATTGTTCATATCATAATATGCCTTCTCCCTGTCTTCGTAATCAAACAGCTTAAGAAAACCGTCCGACAGTATAAGCGTTACCACCCGCTTATTAATGAACTGGTATATCGCAAACGGTATGAGCGACCTCTCCAGAAGTTCACGTATCTCTTTTGAATATTCGTATTTTTGCATAAATTATCCTCATAAAGATCTTCTCAATATGGTTACTCTATCTTACTCATTTCCATAAACTGTTCTTCGGTGATTATGGGTATATTTAGCTCCTTCGCCTTCTTATTCTTGGACGAAGAAGAAGCATAATCATTATTAATAAGATAATCCGTCCTGGCACTTACCGATCCGCTCACCTTTCCACCCATGCTTTCAATAAGTTCCTTAAGGGCATTTCTGTTATCGAAGTGCTCAAGCGATCCTGTAATTACAAATGTCTTACCGTTTATGGCTTCGTTCGATGAATCGAGCTTAGGTATTTCTATTGTAAGCTCCTTAAGCAGCTCATCCAGTTCTCTGTTATGTTTCTCATCGGCGAAATAATCAACGAAGCTTCGTGCTATAACTTCACCAACCCCGTCTATGCTGCTTAGCTGCTCCATATCCGCATGCCTCACCCTGTCTATATCATGATCGAATTCACGACATATGATCCTGGCATTGGATAACCCTACATTAAGTATCCCAAGGCTGTATATGAGCTTGGGCAGCTGAATATTTCTTGACTTGTCGATTGCTGCTATAAGATTATTATATGATTTATCGCCGAATCCCTCAAGTTTACATAACTCATCTTTGTGTTTTTGTAACCTGAATATGTCCGGAAGCTCATGAATAAAGCCATGCGCTATGAATTTTTCAAGTGTCGATTCGGACAGACCGTCTATATTTAATGCATCCCTGCTTACAAACAGGTCGAACCTTTTTATCTTCTTTGCCGGGCATTCGGGATTGGTACAATACAAAGCTTCGGTATCATTCACCCTGCGTATCTCTGTTTCGCCCCCGCATGCAGGACACTGATGCGGTATCAGACCTGTTACCATTACATCCGGTACATCACTAGTATTTTCTACATTCCCTTCATTTTCTTCATTCTCATCATATACCCCGGATCTTGTAAGATTGTCGGAAATCTGGGGAATGATCATATTGGCCTTGTAAACTGTTATCGTATCTCCGATCCCAAGCTGCAGATCCTTTACTATACTGACATTGTGTACGCTGGCACGCTGTACGGTTGTACCCTCAAGATCAACCGGTTCGAAAATGGCTACGGGATTGATAAGGCCTGTTCTGCTTGGACTCCATTCTATTTCAAGCAGCTTCGTTTCACGGATCTCATCCTGCCATTTGAAAGCAATAGCGTCTCTTGGGAACTTGGCTGTACGCCCCAATGAACGTCCGTATTCAATATCCTCATATGTAAGAACAAGGCCGTCGCTCGGTATATCGTTATCTTTTACCGCATCCGCAAAATATTGTATTCTATCCAGAATATCGGACTCTTTCACGAGATGATATTCAACTGTTTCGAAGCCCTGTGCGCGCAGGAATTCCATCTGTTCTCTTCTTGAATTGTGAAAGTCAACATCGTCAGCCTTTACCAATGTGAACGCATACAGTCTTACATTTCTTCCTGCCGTTATCTCATTGTTTAGCTGCCTGACTGAACCGGAACATAGATTTCGCGGATTCTTGTATTTGGCATCAACGTCTTCTATCTGTTCATTTATCTTCTCAAAATCGGTATAGCTTATTACAGCTTCTCCCCTGAGTATAAGTTCTCCTTTATACGGGATAACATGCGGCAGGTTTACGAATGTCATGGCATTGGGGGTGATCACTTCTCCCACCTCGCCGTTTCCTCGTGTGACAGCCTTAAAGAGCTTACCCTCCCTGTATGTAAGTACTATGGTAAGTCCGTCCAGTTTCCATGAAAGCAGGCCTTCCTTACCCTTAAGCCAGTCTCTTAACGCTTCCCTGTCCTTGGTCTTATC
>JAEEHY010000123.1 GCA_016281085.1 Lachnospiraceae bacterium | reverse complement strand
GTTGTAGCGGCGCTGATAGCATTTGGCAGGTTGTATATGTTCGTACATTTTCTGACAGATGTTCTGGCCAGGATGATCATGGGGATAATAATGGGAATAGCTGCTGTGAAGATCTGTGATCTGGTTGAAAAAAGAAAAGCAGAAGGGATGACGAAGTAATTATGGAAGAGCAGAAATCAAAAAAATTTAAGAACGTAGATGTGAGATTTTTGTATATTCTTCCATCCTTTCTTGCGTTTATATTTGCATTTACATCTTTTTCATACCAGTTTGGTAATGCGATACTGGATCTGAAAAACACATGTTACACACTCTATTTGAATACACCTGAAAACAAAACGGTTGATGAAATGATCAGTGAACTGGATGAAATGCTGGTCCGGTATGACATTTCAGGTTTTACGATAAACCAGAATACCCAGGGTGCATATATCACAAATGGTGAAGTGCAGATTGATGATTCACTGCAGATTGCCTTCATGGACATATCAAGAGATACCTTATACATGATAGCGGAAGAGTTGAAGAAAACCTATGGTGTAACGATCATGATACAGGAAAATGTTGTTAAGGTATCTTATCTCTGAAAGGAAGACACATGAGTGATCTATTGCGTTTGGTATTGTCAAACTGCCTGGCTTTTATAAGTTTTATACTTACTGTTTACAGTAGTATTCTTACCAAAAAAAATAATATGCTCAGGATAAATCAGGTTATGTCGTTTCTGACGGTAACAACATATGTGGTTACCGGTTTATATTTTGCGGCCATAGCATCCCTGTTCGCAATGTGGAGGGATCGGATCTGTTTGAAATATCCTTCAAGGAAAGAAGCTGTATCTGTCAAGATGGCAGTAATTATTATCGGTACATTTTTTTCGGTGTGGTGCGCCTATCCCAAAGTGAATTGGGTGGACTATCTTCCGGCAGCGAGCTTTCTGTTTTGTTCAGTTGGTTATTTCGTTACAAAAAGCTCCAGTAGTATGCGAATTGTTAATGCGTTGGACATCCTGCTTTTCTGGATCGTGTTTGATTATATTAATCTCATGGCTTTTCTCGTTGTGCTGGATCTTTTCGTCGTACTGTTTCCATTTGTCGAAAGGTATGTACAGCTTGACAAAACGGATGAGTCGCAGTTGGGGGAGTATAAAAGGAAAGCATATGAAATGTAAGTATTGCGGATACAATCTGGGTTTAGAAGATGAATACTGTCCTCATTGCGGAAAAGCAAACGAGCAGGCCAAGAAGCATATCGAGGACATGAAGCACTATCGCGAGGATTACGAGCAGACCAGAGATGACGTGATCACGAAGAGCACCAGGTTTAACAGCATAACGGCAAGGGTGGCCATTATAGCAGTAATGCTGCTGCTCATCATTATAATGCTTATAATAACAGCGAACAATTCCGATATAGAAACCCGTGAGAAAAGAAATAACAAAAGAATAGCTGAGGAAGTTGAGAAGAACAGAAGTGAGATTGAGGCTACTCTTAAAGAGATGGAAGAGCACAGGGATTATCTTGCCATGAAATACTTTATGACCAATCATCGTCTGAGAAGTAATGATGATTTCAATGAGTATTCAAGAGTATTTACAGCGGTGATCGACTATGAAGTGATCTATTCGGATATCATAAGCATCGTGGACGGCTTTGACGGCTACGGGGATAAGACCGCGAAGGACCGGTGTTATGATATTGCAATATATATTTCCGACTGGAACAGATATGTTGACGGAGAGTTCTGGAACGACAGCCCGGATTCCCCGATGCATTCGGGTGAACACGGAGCTTTCCTGCGTGACATCAGGAAGGATACTCAGGACATGGTTCAGGTGTATTTCGAACTGACCGATGAGCAGGCTTCGTCCATGTGGACCATGGAAAAGGATGCTATAGGAGAAATGCTGTACGAAAAATGTATGGATCTGTATCCTAAGGATAAGGAAGATGACTAAGGAAAAGCAGAAAAAAGACCCGAAGGTAATGTTACTGAACCTGATAATAGTCGTAATGATCTTCGTGATGATCGCAGTCGGGGTCAGAATGCTCTTTTATTTAAGTTATGCCAAAGATCATTCCACATTTATGCAGGATGCGGGCATGATGTCGTTTGAACTTGGCAGGAATGATTATGCATCGCTGATCGCAGGGAAATATTACAACGAGATCAACGGAAACGAGGATGCAAGATCATATCATGCTTTCGCGGATTATGTTGAAGCTCTGTCCATGTATAAAATATATGATCAAAAGGGGCCGGCTGCAAGAGCGGAGGATCTTAAGGAGAACATGGAGAGGGCACGCACGGAAATGGGCGAGCTGACAGTATTTGCCGACAGGGTGGATGAAATGTTTGATTACAGACAGTGAAGGAATATAAAAGTGGGAAAAATATACGTAGTAGGTATAGGTCCTGGCGATACCTCGATGATGACGGAGCAGGCCGCGGATGCACTGAAAAACAGTGATGTCATTGTAGGATATAAAACATATACCGACCTTATAAAGGATGTTTATCCTGATAAGGATATCCGTGTCAGCGGCATGCGCATGGAAATACAGCGGTGCATGGAATGTCTTGAGCTTGCGTCAAATGAAGGGAAGAATGTTGCTCTTGTCTGCAGCGGGGATCCGGGCATATACGGAATGGCATCACCAATGCTTGAACTGGCTGACAAAGAGGGATTTGAAGATGTTGAGATCATTCCCGGAGTGTCCGCGATGTTAAGCGGTGCGGCCCTGCTTGGTGCACCTTTAAATCATGATTTTTGTGTGATCAGCTTAAGCGATCTTCTCACGTCGTGGGAGCTTATCGAAAAAAGACTGAGACTGGCAGCGGCCGGTGATTTCTGTATTGTCCTGTATAATCCGGGAAGCCATACAAGAGCAGATTATCTTAAAAGGGCATGCGATATTATGTTAACCGAAAAGAGGCCGGATACCTGCTGCGGATATGTCCGGAATATCGGGCGTGAAGGACAGGAGAAGGTACTCTGTACTCTTAAGGATCTGGCAGATAAAGAAGTAGATATGTTTGTGACCGTATTTATCGGCAATTCAGCCACCCGTATCGAAAACTGCCGGCTTATTACACCGAGAGGCTATTTGAAGTAATGAAGATACTGATCTTTGCAGGGACAACCGAAGGACGACAGCTGTCCGCAATGCTTGATGAGCGACATATAACGCACACAGTAAGTGTTGTAAGTGAATACGGCAGCGAGCTTATAAGCAAAAGTCAGTATACCGAGATACTGACCGGACGTATGGATGCTGACAGCATGAAAGTTATGCTTGCACAACGGGGTTTTACGACCAATGATACGGTGGTGGATGCAACCCACCCGTATGCTGAGGAGGTCAGCAGGAATATCAGGGAAGCAGTGGCTGAAACCGGCTGTGAATACATAAGGGTAGCCAGAAATGGCGCTGCAGGTCCTGATACCGATGACACTGCGAAGGCGCATTGGCATGATACACTGGCTTCATGTGCAGATGAGATAAATTCAACTGCAAACGGTAATTCAAACATCCTCCTGACAACGGGTTCAAAGGAGCTGAATGATTACTGCGGCAGAGTAAGTGAGGATGTACTTAACCATACTTACGTAAGGGTTCTTCCTTCTGTTGACAGCATTGAGTTATGTAAACTAAATGGCATAGCTCTGTCTCATATTATAGCTATGCAGGGGCCGTTTTCCTATCAGCTCAACAAGGCGCTTATGGAGCAGTATGAAATAGACAGGCTTATAACCAAGGATGGCGGCACGAACGGCGGGTTTGACGAGAAGGTCAGAGCCGCGCTTGATCTGGGGATAGATGTTCATGTGATCAGACGGCCTGCTGACGTGCAGGGCGTAAGCGTAAATGTGGCATATGAAAGAATAGTTAATGCATTTCAAACTGAAACTGCGAAACCTGTTAATGACAACAAAACGGACATACCGAACGCACCGGACACGGCCGGTCGGAATATCATACTTTGCGGCTGTGGAATGGGCACTGAGTCGTGCTTGACGGCGGATGTAAAAGAAGCAATTATCAATGCTGACGCGGTATTCGGTTCTAAGCGGATGCTTGAACTTGCCAATAAATGCCGTACAATACCCCAATATGCGGATATGCTTAATTCGGATAATCATGAAACAACGCCTTACGTATCCGGTGAAACTGCAGAAAAAAGTGTAATTAAGCAATATGAGAAATACCTGGCAAAGGATATAATACCGATACTTGAAGACAATACAGATATAAGAAACGCAGTTATCCTCTTCAGCGGAGACAGCGGGTTCTACAGCGGTGCCGGGGCTGCCTGCAGGGAGTTTTCCGAATGGGATGGAAATGCACAGATAAGGATACTTCCGGGAATTTCCTCCGTTTCATATCTGGCATCAAAGCTTGGTGAAACCTATGATGATGCAGCACTGTTAAGCCTCCATGGAAGGCATGTGGAAGAGAGCATACATAAACTTCTTGAAACC
>JAEEHY010000122.1 GCA_016281085.1 Lachnospiraceae bacterium | reverse complement strand
CCGCCTTCATGGGATCCCGCCGGACGTCCGTTTATAAAAACACGACACTCCTGATCCACCGCACCGAAATTAAGTATAAGACTTTCATTATCATTAATATGCGGAGCATCAAACAGCCTCCTGTACGCAAAGCCCGCCCCGTCAAAACCCGTATGCAGTCCGGACAGTTCCGATTCCGGCGGATAAGGAACCCTTATACTTGCTGTAAAAGCGCTTCTGTCTGACTGATTTAAGGTATTATCATCCTCAAAATCGAGCACGGGTGCAAACGACCAGTCACCGTTGAGCGAAATGAACGAGTCCCTTCTTAATCTGATCCTTGGATACAGATGCTCCTCCTTATGCGCCGTCATGGGAAGCTTGACTTTTATATGTTCCTTACGGTCTATTAGATTTTTAAACATCTTCACGGCTTCGCTGAAAAAAAGTCGCGGTGCCCACATGGCATCATAAATATCAATCATTTTATCAGTATAACACAGAATAGAGAATTTCATTACAGATCCGTAACTCGTAATGGACCTGACTCTTTAACAGAAAATCCCCTGCGGTATACCCGCAGGGGAAGTTATGATCTCTTTAGGCTCCTGATCTAGTTACCGGCCATCTGAGCAGCAACCTCAGCAGCAAAGTCTTCATTCTTCTTTTCCATTCCTTCGCCTACCTCAAAGCGAATGAACCTGGCGATCTTTAAATCCTTATTAACAGACTCAAGATACTTGGCAACTGACTGCTTACCATCCTCAGCCTTAACATATACCTGATCCATAAGGCATATTTCCTTCAGATGCTTGGATATACGTCCTTCAACAAGGCCGCTGAATATCTTATTGTCAATGTACTCAGCCTTACCTTCCATAGCAATTGAGGCCAAAACATTCTTGGCTTCTTCCGAAAGGAAGTTGAAAAGATATTTATCGTTTCTCTTCTCTTTTAGTATATCCTTATCTGCATCACTTAAACCGTCACCCGCAAGTGCTTTATCAAATACGGCATTCTGTATGGGCTTTGGAAGTGAAGCGGGATCATTGAGAGCACTGTCTATAGTGATCTCCTTCTCCTTTGCAAGATTCTCGGCTGATATATCATCACGGCATAAATACTGAGGATTCATCGCAGCTACCTGCATTGCGATATTGTTGAGAGCCTCATTTACGGCTTCACCGTCGGCACCGTTGGCGGCAACAAGAACACCAATCCTTCCGCCACCATGGATATATGAAGCTATTGAATAGCCCTCTATCCTCTCAAAACGTCTTACCGAAAGCTTCTCACCGATCTTAGCCGTCTTCTCTACAAGGAGCTCGGAAAGTCCGTTCTTTTCAAGAAGAGCCGCAACATCCTCTCCGTCCTTGCCGCCGTTAAGTCCGGATTCAAGTGCTGTATCCGCAACCTTCTGTACGAACTCCTGGAACACTTCATTCTTGGCAACGAAGTCAGTCTCTGAATTAACTTCGACAACAACTGCTGCTTCAGAACCGCTTGCTATACGGCATATACCCTCAGCCGCGATCCTGCTGGCCTTCTTTTCCATCTTTGCGGCTCCGCTCTTTCTTAAGAACTCAACTGCCGCATCCATATCTCCATCGGTCTCATTAAGAGCCTTCTTACAATCCATCATACCTGCGCCGGTCATCTCACGTAATTCCTTAACCATTGCTGCTGTTATATTAGCCATATATATATTTCCTCCTGACAAGTAAATCCAAATTATTCAGCTGCTGCTACTTCTTCAATATCTGTAGGCTCTGCTGCCTCGGCTGCCTCAGCCATCTCAGCTTCTACAGATTCGGCATCCTCATTTGTCTCACCTTGATGACCTTCGATAACCGCATCAGCCATCTTGGAAACGATAAGCTTAACGGCTCTTATCGCATCATCATTACCGGGGATCACGTAATCCAGTTCCTCAGGATCACAGTTGGTATCTGCTATACCTATAAGTGTAATTCCGAGTGCATGTGCTTCCTGAACACAGATCCTCTCCTTCTTGGGATCTACAACGAATATCGCATCGGGGATCCTCTTCATTTCCTTAATACCGCCAAGGTTTTTCTCAAGCTTATCCCACTCCTTGCGAAGTTCAATTACCTCTTTCTTGGGAAGAACATCAAAGGTACCGTCCTCTGACATTCTCTCAATATCCTTAAGCCTCTTTATACGGCTCTGAATAGTCTTGAAATTGGTAAGCATACCTCCAAGCCATCTCTCATTTACATAGAACATACCGCAGCGCTCAGCCTCAACCTTTACAGCGTCCTGTGCCTGCTTCTTTGTACCTACGAACAGGATGGTTCCGCCCTGCTCGGCAATAGATACAACTGCGTTGTACGCATCATCAACCATACCGACTGACTTCTGAAGATCTATAATATAGATACCGTTCCTCTCGGTATAGATGTAAGGAGCCATCTTAGGGTTCCATCTTCTGGTCTGGTGTCCGAAATGAACACCTGCTTCAAGCAACTGCTTCATTGAAATTACGCTCATTTTAATACCTCCGTATGGTTATACTTCCGTCTGCTTCCAAATACGGGAACCCGAGCAAGGCACCATCCCGTCAATCCGCAGATGTGATTATTAAGGTTATCGCCATTTCTGTCAAACAGAGACAACCAATGCAACTCATATAATATAGCACATAATACTGATATAAACAAGTGTTTTTTATGGGTTATTGTGAGTTATTGCAAGTATCAAACAGCTTCCGTCATTCATTCAGGATTTCCTGTATCAGTACCCTCTCATCCATTGGATACTTCTTCCCCTTGATCTCCTGATAATCCTCATGTCCCTTTCCCGCAAGAACGATCACGTCACCCGGTTGTCCGTTCTTTATAACATACCTTATGGCATCCTTTCTGTCGGGAATTGATATATGTTTTCCGTTTGTCCTGCCTATACCCGTCTCGATATCCCTGATAATATCCATCGGATCTTCATCTCTTGGATTGTCGGATGTGATCACCGTAAGATCCGCGAGGCGTCCGGACACTTCACCCATATCATAACGTCTTAACTTGGAGCGGTTGCCCCCGCAGCCGAACAGACACACAAGTCTCTTCGGATTATATTCCTTAAGAGTTGACAGCAGGCTCTCAAGCGCCATTGCATTGTGTGCGTAATCGATCATCAGCGTGAAATCATCGGAAACTTTCACGATCTCGATGCGTCCCTTTACCCTGGCTTCCCTAAGCGCTTTCCTGATACTGTCATTATCAATATTAAAATGCCTGCATACAGCTATTGCACAGAGTGCATTATAGACACTGAACTTACCGGGCGTATCGATAACGGCATCCGTTTCAACAAGCCCCTCGGTCCTGAAAGAGACGCCGAGATATCCTTTCCCTGTTATCAGCTCAATATCCTTTGCAACTATATCAAGTCCTTCATTAAGTCCGTATTTTTCAACCTGACAGGTATGATCCTTAAGCACAGCATCAACATGCTTGTCATCACCGTTCAGTATACCTACCCTGCACTGTCGAAACAGCATGCTCTTGCATGAAAGATAGTGATCAAAATCCCTGTGTTCGTTAGGACCGATATGATCCGGTTCGATATTGGTAAAGATGCCAAGGTCATATTCAATGGCCTCCGTCCTGTGAAGCATAAGTCCCTGGGACGATACTTCCATTACAACGGCATCACAGCCTTCATCAGACATTCTCTTCAGGTAATCCTGTAATACATATGATTCGGGAGTGGTATTCTTAGCCGGAATGTGTGTATCACCGATTATAACTTCAATAGTTCCGATAAGTCCGACCTTGTATCCGGCATTCTCCAAAATGGATTTGATGAGATAAGTGGTAGTTGTCTTACCCTTTGTACCCGTAATGCCTATCATCTTCATCTTCTTCGAAGGGTAACCGTTATATGCGGCCGCAACATGAGCCATCGCATATCTTGTATTTTCGACACATATAACCGTTGTATCAGGTTCTGTTTCAACATCATGTTCGCACAACACGGCAACTGCGCCTGACCCGGATGCATCAAGGGCTGCACTGTGCCCGTCAAAGTTGGCTCCCTTTACACAAACATACAGACAGCCTTCCGTTATCTTTCTTGAATCATATACCACTTCTGTTATTTCGACATCCGTATTACCTCTTAAAATTTCATGGTCAAAATCCTTGATAAGTTCGATCAGCTTCATTTCTGCCCCCTTTTTTTATTTAAATCATACACCATTTGAGCAATGATTATCTTCTTTTATCGTTATTTTTATAAAAAATAAATCTATTTTATTCTAATTTTATTTCATGCTCATATTTTGTACACATTTTGCATATAAAATTATAACTAAGATAGTTGAGACACACCCACTATCTCCCCCTCATAAATGTGCAAGAGTCGTTCGTGGAACGGCTCTTGTTCTTTTGTACAGAACTGTAATATATTTAAGTCTACTTCCAGTCCTTAATTATCAACTGTACGTTACTCCGGCCGTTATATTCATTTATTCCAAGCTCATACATCACGGAAATCCTGTCTTTTTTTACAAGCTCTGCCTCTATTGCATCACCGTCACCGAAGCATATCGCATCAACCTTTTGCGAACGCGGCACTGCTTCCGACAGCTTCATCTTTACAACATTTCTGTTTTTACCGAACACCCTGATGTCTGAAATCTGTAAATCCTTCTGTGCAAATAAAGGGTGTGGATTTCCTATACCATACGGTTCCAGCTTTTCAAGCTCCTCTGCAAGTTCATAGGTTGCATAACTTAATGGTAAAGCAATGTCAGCTGTCAGCTTCTCGGCCATTTCATCTTCAGTCAGTGTACAATTATCATTAAGCCTTTTTCGCAGTTCACTGATCTTATCCTCATCCATGGATAAACCGGCGGCTGCCTTATGACCGCCGAACTTAATAAACAGATCGGAACACCTGGTCATTTCCGCATGCATGTCATATGCATCAACAGAGCGGCCCGAGCCCTTTATACCATCATCAGTCTTTGTCAACACGAAAGCAGGCTTACCAAAGGTTTCACGAAGACGTCCGGCAATTATTCCCGCAAGACTCTCATGGCACTCGGGAAGATATACAACAAGGACCCGGTCAGATCTTTGTCCTTCATCATTGAGTACCTTGTCGATAGCTTCTTTTGAATACATTTCTGTAAGATCCTTGCGGCTGTCATTAAGCGAGCTTAATTCCTCCGCTATAAGAAGCGCTTCACCCGGATCCTGTTTCATGAACATCTCAAGCGCTCTTGTCGGTGTATCAAGACGTCCGGTCGCATTTATACAGGGACCGAGGATGAAACCGATATGATAAGGCGACAGCCTGTCACGGTCTATTTTCTTAACATCGATCAGACATTTCATGCCCTGATTGGACGTGGTCTTCATTTGTTCAAGAGCAAATTTTACCGCTATACGGTTTTCATCCCTTAATTCCATGACATCGCCCACCGTTGCAAAGCCGGCAAACATCAGCAGTTCATCTTTAATATCCGTGCTCTTGCCGGTCAGCTCGAAAAGGCACAGCATAAGCTTATATGCAACCATTCCGCCGCATATCTCCTTATAGGGATATGTACATTCTTCCTGCTTGGGATCCACAACGGCATCCGCCTGCGGAATTATGTAGTTCCTTTTTCCTCCATCCCCTTTAAAGGGTACCTCATGATGGTCGGTTACTATCACCTTCAGACCATTGTCCTTCGCATACTCAACCTCGTCATAGGCAGCTATACCGTTATCACAGGTAACTATAAGTCCTGCTCCCTGTCCGATTGCCTCATCTACCATTGACATATTCATGCCGTATCCGTCCTTTACCCTGTCGGGCAGCCTTACCACCGCATTACCACCGCATGAAGTGATGCCCTTTAGCAGGATGTACGACGAACATACACCGTCAATATCATAATCACCTATAATAAAAACTTTTGTACCCAGACTGACAGCTTCCGCAATAAGCATCGCAGCTTTATCAATATCCTTAAGAAGATGAGGATCATGCATATCACTTACAGTTCCGTTAAGATACATATTTATCGCATCATCTCCCGTAACATCCCTGTTTCTTATTATCCTTGCAAGCATCGGGGATATATTGTACCTGGCTGCTATTGCGTTAAAATCAGCCTTCTTGGCTGCTATCATCCATTTTTTCAATGTAATTAACCTCTATTCATAAGTTCAGGATATATTCATAACCGACAGATACAGAGAAACAGGGAGATATCCCCCTGTTTCTCTGTAATACAATTTAGTTACTATTCAGATTTTGTTGCTTTACTTACTCTTAGCCATCTTTGTCCTGAAGATATACCAGAGAGCACTTGCAAGACAGATTGATGAATAAGTACCGCATACTATACCAACCATCAGAGGAAGCGCGAATTCCCTTATCGACGAAACGCCGAGAACATAGAGAACTGCTACCATGATAAAGGTTGTAAGTGATGTAAATATACTTCTTGTCAGAGTCTGGTTAACACACATATTAACCTTGTCCTCAAGGGACATGGTATTGTACTGATTGTCCCTTAACACCTCACGTATCCTGTCGTAAATAACAATGGTCGCATTGATCGAATAACCTACTATCGTAAGCATACATGCGATGAAGGTATTACCTACAGACACTCTTGAGAATGCATAGAATGCAAGAACAACAAGCACATCATGAAGCAGGGCCGTAACCGAACCGAAACCGAACTTCACATCCGAGAACCTGAACCATATATAAAGCAGCATACAGAATGTTGCTACTATAACGGCAACAACCGCACTTCTGCTCATCTCCGAGCTTATGGTGGAGCTGATTGTTTCAGCGGTTATCTTCTCCGGTTCCACACCGAAGTTCTCAACCATCTTGTCTGAGAAAGCTGTTCTTTCCTCGGCAGACAGTGTTCTTGTCTTAAATATTACTTCATTGCTTCCTGCGACTTTCTGTACCTGAACATTACCGTCTCCGGTAATTCCTTCTACTATCGGTACAACATTCGCATCTATGTCGGCAACTGCCATATCCTCATTGAAAGTAACGTTTGTCGAAGTACCGCCAAGGAATTCAAGTGAAAGGTTCAGGGCATGTCTTCCTGCTCCTGCGTTAATACCCATAACAACAAAGCCTGCTACAATGACTGCAACGGAAAGAATGATGAATGCCTTTCTCTTTCCGAGGAAATCAATGTTCTTACCCTGTTTAGCCTTACCGTAGAACTTCTCATCCTTTACACCGAGATCGTAGAATGCCATGAGAAGCTTCTTGGTTACAACCAGTGCGGTAAACATCGAAACAACGATACCAATTCCCAATGTTATCGCAAATCCCTTGATAGAACCCGTACCGAGAATACCAAGAACCACAGCTGCGATAAGTGTTGTCAGGTTTCCGTCAAGGATTGCCGAGAATGCTTTCTCATAGCCCGACTTGATCGCGGTATTGACTGTCTTACCCGCGGCAATTTCCTCACGGATCCTGGCAAATGTTATAACGTTTGCATCCACCGCCATACCTATTGAAAGAATGATACCTGCAATACCGGGCAGTGTAAGCGTAAGTCCGAATGCATCCGAGAAGAAGTTAAGCAGTACCATAACGATAACTACATACAGTGCAAGAGCAAGTGATGCACACACACCGGGGATAAGGAATATAACAAGCATGAATACAACCACGATTGCAAAACCGATAATACCGGCCTTGATACTTGTTGATATTGCTTCGGAACCAAGCTGTGCTCCGACTACATTACTTCTTAATTCCTCAAGTGCAAGCTTAAGACCACCGATCCTGATGGTTGAAGCCAGCTGTTCAGCCTTGTCTGCATCTTCCATACCGGTAATCTGTGCCTGACCGTTTGTAATAGCCGACTGTACCGTGGGAATACTTACGGCTGCTCCGTCATAATAGATCATTATCGAATCATGGTTCTTTACAGCCTTGGTAGTAGCATCTGCGAATTTACGTGTTCCCTCGGGAGTAAGTGTCAGCTCGACTATATACTGTACACCCTTGAGTTCATCCTGATAAGCTCCTCCCGTAGCAGCCTGCACGTCTGTACCCTCAAGTACGATGGAGCCGTCAGCCTGAAGCTCTTCAATGGATTTCGTCAGCATTCCCCCGTTATAATTGGGATTTCCGTCATTATCATACTGAGCTATGAAATACAGCTGTCCGGGCTTTCCGAGCTCTGTAAGAACTGCATTGGCATCCTCAACACCGGGAATTTCGATATTGATCCTGTCATCGCCTTCCTTATACACCTGTGCTTCGGTACTGTAGCCCTCGACACGCTTCTGGAGCTTGTACATTGTATCATCCATATCGGAATTGGAAGGCTTTCCTTCTCCCACTGCCTGATATGTAATACTGACACCTCCGGCCAGATCAAGTCCGAGCTTGATCTCTGAAGCCGCGCCTACCTTGTCCTGTCCCACACCGTATACGACCATAAAGCCGAGGGCGATCGTCAGAACGATCACTACTACGAGTGTAAGAACCGCGTTACGTTTTTTCATTTCTTTTCTCCCTGTTTCTGTATGTTTATTTGTAACTAAGCCAGAACAGTACATAAATTATAAATATGAACTGCCAGGCTTACTTAACCT
>JAEEHY010000121.1 GCA_016281085.1 Lachnospiraceae bacterium | reverse complement strand
GATGTTATTGTAGGAGCGGAATCAAGAGGCTTTATTTTCGGGGCGGCGCTTGCTTATGAATTCCATAAGCCGTTGGTACTTGCCAGGAAAAAAGGGAAGCTGCCGGCCGAGAAGATATCCCAGGAATACGATCTTGAATATGGAACAGCAACACTTGAGATGCATACGGATTCAATTAAGCCGGGACAGAAGGTTGTGCTGATAGATGACCTGCTGGCTACGGGAGGAACTCTGGAAGCAGCGGCAAAGCTTATTGAACGGCTTGGCGGAGAAGTAGTAAGGATAATCTGTCTGATGGAGCTTACAGGGCTCGGTGGAAGAGAACTCCTGAAAGACTATGATGTAAAAGTGTTGATCGCTTATGATGAGACAACTTAAATATGTCTAAACATCAATTAATTTAAAAAAATTATTAGGTAAATTATACAAACAGAGTTAGCCTTTATCAACCGAATACAAACATATATTCGAGATGAATTTCAGGGGCCTTGCGTGATAGATTTCATGCAGGCCCCTGATCTTTTTTCGGCATTTATACTAGTATGTGACAGCAATAAAAAAATAAACAAAATAATGTAAATTTATACTATCTTTTTTTTGAGAACAATGTTAATATGTGATTTGTTGTTAGGGATAAAGTTTTCAAAGGAGAGAAAAATGAAAAAGACAAAGTTATTAAAATCAACAGCCGGTATGCTGGCAGCGGTATCAATGATGCTGACAAATGTAAGCGGCGTAATGGCATGTCCGATCATTTGGGACTGGGGATGCGGTTCATCGGTTTCATCAGAGGAAGTTGTCGTAGAAGACAGTAATTCTTCTGCAGAGGTTATCTCGGGAGAGACCGAAACTCTGGAAGATGAGACTTCAAATGAACAGACCGTCGAAGATGCAAACGGACAGGAGACTCTGATCACAGATGAAAATGACGGTGAAGAGGTACTTACGGATGATCAGAACGAAGTAAATGATGATGAGATCATTGAGGAAAACAATGATACTGAGTCAGAGGATATTCTTGTAACAGATGAAGAGACAGAAACAGATGAGGAGAATACCGAGGATGCAGAGGAGCACGATGATGTAGAGGCTTCAACATTCCTTGAGGACGGAGGTTCTTATTCGGTAGGATTTATCCTCAACAATTACAACCTGTTCATTAAGAACAGCATTGTGGATACCAATCATACGATGGGACCCATCGCAGCAGGCGGAGATGCCGAGATAACATATTGGGGAATGCGCGGTGTTATCTTCGATGCCAACAGCTTCATAAGAGGCGAGCTTAAGCAGAATGAGTGGTATGCTTCGGTTGGTGGCGGTATTCTTTATCTCGGAAGTGTTAACGATGGCAAGTACGAGTGGAGAGTATCAAGGGATCCCGATGATGATGACTTCGGTGGATGCTATGTTAATGTTGAGACAGGCAAGGGTATCCACAATACAAGACAGATTATAATATCAGATGATTATATTGATTTTGATGCAGCTTTTGATTCAATCAAGAGCGACATTGCAGGACTTGATGTTGATTATGTAATAGATGTAAATGCCGAGTCGGATGTTTACAGCTTCTCAACAGAGAAGTCAGCAACAACTCTTAACATAAGATCAGGAAGCACATACAGCATTGACTCTCTTGCAGGCATCAGCAAGATCAATATCTATGGTGCGGATATCCAGTCGGCAATCGATACAATACTTATCGTAACCGGTTCGGAAGATGTTGAAATGTTCCCTGACGTTAAGGTTAACGGAACACTTGAGGACTCAGCGGAGTATGGTAAGAACTCAAGTATCGTATTTGTTCTTCCCAATACATCAAACATAACAATGCGTTCTTCACACGCACACTTTGGACACATCATTGCTCCCGAAGCATTTGTTCGTTTCCCCGGTGGCGGTGATTACAACGGATGTGTGATCAGTAAGGATTTCTCAAGTGAGAGACATGAAGGTCATATGTGGCCTTACAACGGTAAGAAGTTCGAAGGTGCAGCAACAGGCTTCAAGGTATTAAAGACTGTAGACGGCGAGATCCCTTCAGAAGATGAGGTATTTGATTTCACACTTTCAGAAGCTAAGGACGGTCAGTGGAACGAGATCCAGACAGTAAGCAACAACGGAGCACAGGCAGAATTTGACACTATTGCTTATACATTAAATGATGAAGGAACACATTATTACAAAATAGTTGAGACAAGTGATAAGGAAGGATACATAAAGGATTCTTCAGTATATATTGTAGAAGTAAGCATTGAGAATGTTCAGTCCGGAAGAGTTATCAACCAGAATAAGACAGAGAGATATTTCAAGCTTGATGCTGATGTGGCTGCAACAGATGTTGAAATGGCAATAAATGATGCCAACAGGGCAGACGCTATTTCATTTGACAATAAGAAGGAAGAGGAGCCTGAGATTCCCGAAGAGCCCACTCCCGAGATCAAGGTAACAAAGGTGTATGTTGATAAGTGCGGTAAGCCGGTAAATGACGGAACCCAGTTCTACGTTGTTCTTTCAGCTACAACAGGATACTGCTGGTGGACAAAGACTGTATACTACGATCTTGAGGGTAAAGAGTATTCATGCAAGAAGGTAGTTCCCATCAAGGCAGGTGAAACAATCACATTTAAGAACCTTGCATACGGAGTTAAGTATACTGTAACTGAGACAGACAAGTGCGGTAATACCATTTCATGCGGTAATGGCTTTGATGTTGTTAAGGGAAGCGAGACCGTATGCTTATCGGATAAGTGTTCAAGCAAGAATGTTGAGATTAAGAATGTGAAGAAGTGCACGATCCCTGTATGCAACACTATTAAGACAGGATGCACCACTACATGGTATTGCAAGACCACAACAAGCTGCACATCTGCTAAGACTACAAGCTGTAACTGGTTTGATCTTTGCAATTACGGAAAGCTTTGCTGCTGGTTCTAAACAGATATAAGTGTTTTAAGGCTATAAGAGATTGATATATAGGGCGGTACAGTCAGATTGTATCGCCCTTTTTGTTTTCTATTGATTTGAATTGTGATAGAATATTAAGCGAAGTTTCAGAAGCTTCATGGCTTTGATAAGTCTGCTGACCAATTCAGGTATATGGGGGATTAAGCTTTGACCGGATATGAAATTCCCGCACTTGTCTCATTTGTCTTATTTTTTATGGGGACAGTTTCTCTGTTGATGGGTGTAAGTACATATGGAGACAATCCTTCATCCGATGCAGGACGAAGGATGTTTCTTGCATGTATCAGTATATTCTTATGGGATTTTGGATACGGATGGATGGGACTGTGTTATAACAGTGACTTTGCATATATCCCAAGGGCATTAGCCCTTTTATCTGTAATCGCATATATGTGTTCCGTTCTTACGTATCTTACACATTTGTCGGGATATCCGAGAAAAACCACGGAAACCGTATGCCTTATCAGCTCAGTCATCTATTTTATTGCGTGGATACTCATTGTTCAAAAAGATGCGGTTGATTTCACCATTACTCCATGGGGTTACTGGTACATAAGCAAGGCGTCGAATGCCAGATACATCCAGTTTGCCGCTATACTTATCGCACTTGTGATGTTCTACGTAATACTGTCCTGGTGGGATAAAAATGCGGATTATAAACGTGAGAGGCATCTGATCAAGCGTTTCAGATGGTTTGGCCCCATACTTATGACAGGTCTGCTGTTTGATACGCTTATCCCCACATTTTTTAACACTGCAGCCATACCGGGCAGTGCAGTGGCTGCTTTTGCCTCGTCGCTTTTATTGTTTTCTATTTCAAGACGGTACATGACCTTTGGTATATCTACGAGAAATGTTTCTGAGTACGTTTTCAGAGAAGTAAACGTACCGGTGCTTATACTCGATCCGGAAGGAAAGATAGAGTTATACAACGAGATAGCCGAAAGTACCTTTGCCAGAATGGGAAAGCTTAAAGGAAAAAGACTTGAGGATCTTGTTGAGCCGGTCACCGAATTAAAGCATGTATCCGAGGCATATAAGTCAAGACTGTTAGCCATTAAAGGCAGAGAATCATATTGCAGGATCATCCGTTCTGTCATATATGATGATTTCAAGGAAGTGAGATGTGAGATATTGTTCCTTCCGGATATGACGGATGCGATCATATCCATGCAGATAGCGGATGAGAGCCTCAGGAGTGCGGAGGAGGCCAATAAGGCAAAGAGTAATTTCCTTGCAAATATGAGCCATGAGATAAGGACTCCCATGAATGCCATCATTGGTATGAATGAGATCATATTACGTGATGGGGATATAAATGATGAGGTGCGTGGACAGCTTAAAGTAGTAAAAACCGCAGCCGACGGATTACTTGAGCTTATTAACGATATCCTCGATATCTCAAAGATCGAATCCGGAAAGTATGAGATCATAGATGAGGAATATGATACGGCAGCTCTTATTTCCGATGTCAGCATGCTGATCCTTACAAGACTGAGTGATTCGGGAATCATTCTTAAGCTGGATGTCAGTCCCGATATACCGAAGAGTGTTATTGGCGATAAGCTCCGAGTTCGTCAGATCCTTGTCAATATTCTGGGAAATGCGGTCAAGTTTACCAGGAGAGGAAGTATTGAATTAAAATGTGAGTGCAGAAGATTATCGGATGATGTTGTATTTTATTTTGATATAAGTGATACGGGAATAGGGATCAGAGAAGAGGACATAGAAGGGATCTTTGGTGCGTTCAACCAGGTGGATACCAGGAAGAACAGAGATATCAAGGGTACCGGTCTGGGTCTTGCGATAAGCAGAAACCTTGCCATAATGATGAACGGAGATATAACCGTAGAAAGTGAATACGGCAAGGGTTCGATATTTCATGTTACCGTACATCAGAAGATCATCGGAAATGAAAGTATCGGAAATGATACAGCAAACCTGCTTGAGAACTTCCGTTATATCATACAGGATAAAAGGGAAGCGGAAGACGATACTCTCAGATTTAAGGATAAGCATATACTGATCGTTGATGACAACCTCGTCAACCTGCATGTTGCCAAGGGATTAATGGAACCGTATGAGATGAAGATTGATCTGGCGACAAACGGGTATCAGGCTGTTGATATGATCAAGGAGAACGATTATGATCTTGTGTTTATGGATCATATGATGCCCGAGCTTGACGGAGTGGATACAACAAAGCTTATCAGAAGTCTGGGTGATACTGATACAAGGTACAGAAATCTTCCGGTGATCGCTCTGACTGCCGATGCTGTAAAGGGAACCAGGGAAATGCTTCTTGAAGCGGGGATGCAGGATTACCTTGCCAAGCCTATTAAGAAATCTGAACTTAATCAGGTTTTTGAGAAGTGGTTGTAACAATAATGTCTGCTAAAACAAAAAACACCGACCTCACAGCCTATATCTGCAAGATCAGTGCTTTAGTGCGCGATCAGGGGCTCGAACCCTGGACACCCTGATTAAGAGTCAGGTGCTCTACCAACTGAGCTAATCGCGCCGGTGTTTGCGGCACAAGAGAGATTATATTACAGTATTGTAAGATTTGCAAGTGTTTTTAATAAAAAAATATTGTAACTATTCAGAACAGGCTCAAAATACTTCATCTGAATAGTTACAAAATACGAAGGGATCAAGCGGAATGATTTTTGAAACGCATGCACACTATGATGATAAAGCCTTTGATAAGGACAGGGACAGTGTTCTTAAGCTTCTGAAAAAGGAGAAGATAGAACCTGTGATAAATGTAAGCTCATCGACTGACAGCATAAACAGAACCTTAAGGCTTGCGCATGAATATGATCATGTATATGCTGCCCTGGGCATTCATCCAAGCGATTGCGGGGATATTACGGATGATGATATAGTGCGTATCGGGAACCTGCTTGATGACGTGAAAGCAGTCGCAGTGGGGGAAATAGGACTGGATTATCATTATGATGAGCCCGGCAGGGACATTCAGAAGAAGTGGTTTGTAAGACAGCTTGAGCTTGCGATTGAGAAGTCATTGCCTGTGATCATACACAGCAGAGATGCCGCCCGGGATACTTTTGATATATTGAGTGAGGAGAGGTTTGCGCCTCTTAAGGGAATCGTACACTGCTATTCCTATTCGCTTGAAATGGCAAGGGAATATGTGAAAATGGGATATTATATCGGAGTCGGCGGCGTGGTGACTTTCAGGAACGGACGTAAGCTTCATGAGGTTGTAAGGGAGATACCAATAGAAAAACTGGTGATCGAAACGGATTCACCTTATCTTGCGCCTGTTCCATACAGGGGACACCGCAATTCATCGGTATACCTTACCTATATAATAGAAGAAATAGCATCACTTAAGTCAATGACCTATGAAGAAGTGGAGCTTAGAACATACGAAAATGCAGCCGGACTGTTTGGGGTGAGAGCTGATGGATAGACTGGCAAATGCGGGAAATACAATAGATATTATAAAGAGTCATAATTTTACCTTTCAGAAAAGATACGGACAGAATTTTCTTACAGATACCCATGTGATTGATAAGATAATGGATGCGGCAGCACTTACAAAGGATGATCACGTGATAGAGATCGGTCCGGGGATCGGTTCTTTGACACAGTATCTGTGTGAGAAGGCCGGTCATGTGAGTGCCATCGAGATAGACAGGGAGCTGATCCCAATCCTGAATGAGACTTTAAAGGATTTCGACAATGTCAGCATAATCAATGAAGATGTTCTTAAGGTGGATATCGGTAAACTGATAGAAGAGCAGGGTATGAAGGGAAGTACCAAGGTGGTAGCCAATCTGCCCTATTACATTACTACCCCTATAGTCATGGGGCTGCTGGAAAATCATGTTCCGGTTGACAGTATCATTATCATGGTACAGAAGGAGGTTGCCGACAGGATGCAGTCGGGACCGGGCAGCAAGGATTACGGAGCTCTGAGTCTGGCGGTAGGCTATTATTGCAAGCCACATATTGTAGCCAATGTGCCACCCAACTGCTTTATACCGAGACCGAAGGTAGGTTCGTCCGTGATATGCCTAGATATATATGATGATCCTCCGGTAAAGGTGAAAGATGAAGAGCTTATGTTCAGGATCATCAGAGCAGCCTTTAACCAGCGACGCAAGACACTTGTAAACAGTATTTCAAATGCTGCCCTGATGGGTATTTCAAAGCAGGAAGTTGCCAAAGCCTTAGAGGATTTGAAGCTTCCGGAAACCATAAGGGGGGAGGCACTTACACTTGAACAGTTTGCACAGCTTTCTGACCGTTTAAATTTTGACAAGTAGGTAGGTCTATGATAGACTTAACTACGTGTGTGGATTTATACCAAATATTATCATAAGGGGGACCGCATGCGGTGGATGCCTTATGATGCCAAAGCGGCGAGCGTATTCAGAAGAATTACGTAGTAATTCTTTCCATTCTTCTGTTGGTAAAATGCATTTTATATGCAAGGAGAAATACATTGGATAAGTATGAGTATCAGGTTCATGCCGATCAGATCAAAAAACTGATAAATGAAAAACGGTTTGCCGAAGCAATGAATGTAGCTGACGGTATTGATTGGCGTAAAGTCAGGAGTGTATCCATGCTCCAGACAGTCAGTGAAGTATATAAGATAAATAAGCGATATGAGGAAGCAAGGGATATCCTTATGATCGCTTATGACAGATATCCTACGGGAAGAACAATAGTGTATGCACTGTGTGAGCTTGCCATTAAGCTCAATGATGTCGTATATGCCAAGCTTCTTTATGAAGAATATGTAAAGCTGGCACCTGAGGATACCGGCAGATATGTATTGCTGTATAAGATGTACGAAGCATTGGACGTTTCGCTTGAGGAACGTATTGAACTTCTTGAGGAATATAAAAAGAAGGATTACACCGAGAAATGGGCATATGAGCTGGCATATCTGTATCATAAGACAGGACAGGAAACGAAGTGTATAGAGGCATGTGATGAGCTTATACTGTGGTTTGGTGAGGGTAAGTATGTAAAGAAGGCCATGGAACTTAAGATGAAGCATGTCCGTCTGTCCAGGGAGCAGCAGCTTAAGTATGAGGGACGTCAGGAACCGATACCTGTTACCGATAAGTTCATGGGACGGAATCAGATACCTGTACAGCAGGCATACGATACAGATCCGCAGGCAGGCAATCTTCAGCAGATCCCAATGACGGCATATGAGCAGAACAATGTTCAGTCCCGTCAGGAGTATGCATATGATGAGCCGATACAGGAAGCCCTGCAGATGTCGGCCGAGCCTCTTTTGAATGACAACCAGCATACTACTCCCATGCTCACAACTTCGGAGATAGATAAGATAGAGATCAAGCCCGTTAATGTAGGTATGTACAATACCATAGACCTGCAGAACGGTCTGTCAAAGAACATAAAAGAGTTTTTTGAAAGAGAAAATGAACAGTCTGCGGCAGTGGATGACAATGTGGTACACAGTGCCAATCCGGAATCGTACAATCATTTGTATGAAAACAATTCCATAGATCTTACGGACAGTAACGGACCTGTAATATCTTTAAGATCGATAGAACCGGCTGAGAATGAAATGGATGAGGTTCCGGGTAAAGAGGAAGATGTACAGATGACTACCTTCATACCTGTAAATACGCAGGATCAGTATGTGAAGGAAGATGAAGAAGATGATTATACATATAGTAATCTTCAGCATGGAAGTATGAATGAGGATGAGGCCAGAGCTCTTGAGGAAGAGATGGTCCGGGCTCATGATATGGCACCTGTAAGGAATACAGGGAAGGGGTATACAAGATCCGGATATGAAGCAGGAAGCAGTTTACACGGGATCTTAGGCGAAGACTATGAGGAAGAAGAGTCAGAGCCCGAGTTGAAAAGTATATATGAAAATTGGGAGATCAAGAAACGCGAGAACGAGGAAAGACGCATAAGAGAGGCAAAAGCTTTATCGTTACAGCAGACCAGTGATATTATGGCTCAGCTTAAGGGAGTGCTTCCTGAAATAGACGATATAGCTAAATCCGTACCACCCAGAAGAAGTGATGCAAAGCCTTATTTCGTGATGCCGACAAACATTCCGGATGAAAACGGGTTAAAGAAGGAGTCATATCAGAAGGATACATCTGTAGAAAATGAAATATATAAGGATGTATTTGCGGGATATGAAATGTATAGGAATGATCCCGTAAAACAGGATACAGGTGCTGAAATTGACTTTGCGGTAAGCAGGCAGGAGGAACCTGTATACACAGATAAGGCCGAAGGTTATGATTACACGCAGGAGGCTGTATATGCAAAACAGCCTGATGAGCCGCTGAAAGAAGAAACAGGAAATCTTCTGTATACAGAGAAGAAACCTGAATATCGTGAGCAACCTGTGGAGCAGCAGTTTGTGAAACAACAGCCTGCAGAACAGCAGTATGTGAAGCAACAGCCTGCAGAACAGCAGTATGTGAAGCAACAGCCTGCAGAACAGCAGTATGTGGAAGAGCAGCCTGCAGAACAGCAGTATGTGGAAGAGCAGCCTGTAGAACAGCAGTATGTTGAAGAGCAGCCTGCAGAACAGCAGTATGTTGAAGAGCAGCCTGTAGAACAGCAGTATGTAG
>JAEEHY010000120.1 GCA_016281085.1 Lachnospiraceae bacterium | reverse complement strand
TGCTGCACGCTCCTGCTTCTGAAGCTCAAGTACCTGATTCCATAAATCCTTTGTGTTCTGTGTAGGTCCTGCAAGGAACTCAGCATCACCGTCATAAGGTGTGTAGTTCTTCTGGATGAAGTCACGAACGTTAACTTCGTTCTCCCATTTGCCGCCTACGAAACCATTCCATTCTGATCTCATTGTTTGCCTCCTATTTGAATATGATAAGTTGCTAATCCGTCCTGCATTCAGCAGAAAGGAAGTTACACGTTTGGTGTATTTCAATTATATTTGAATCGTGTATACACGTCAAGATTGTGTAGTGTACTTTTTCAGATACAATAGCCCTGTCAAGTGCATATTTTGTGTACTTTTCACAAAACAAGCCTGATTTAATTAGGCAAACGGCTCCCTTTAAATTGATAAAGCAGTAAAATGTCCCTCTGCCTGCCCTGCGGGGCTTGTATTTTTAACGGAAAAATGATACTCTACATAAACGAAGCTTATGTGACAGATCTGAGTTTTACATGCATATGGCGGATTGAATACATATTATACAGGAGGATACGATAATGTCAGAAATAACAAAAGAAACCCTTATAGGCGAAGCACTCAGGATTAAGCCCGAGATCGCACCTGTACTTATGGGAATAGGCATGCACTGCCTCGGATGTCCCGCATCTCAGGGTGAGAGCCTTGAGGAAGCTGCTCTGGTTCACGGCATTGATGTTGATGAGCTTATAAGCCGGATCGCAGCTATCTGATCACAATTGGCCGCAATGAAAAACCATCATCCGTGATCCGGATGATGGTTTTTCATTTTATCCATATCTTCTATTATAATATATAATTCCTGAATATCCCGTTATCACCTTTATGACCTTAATTTCTCAAGCGCATTGTCTCTCACGATAAGACCGCCGTGCTCGTCAAGGTATGCGATCATAACGTCTGTCAGCTGCTCCATCACACCGTATTCGGAAGCGATGTTGCAGACCCTGTTGAAATCCTCCCGGGTATGCTCCGACTTGGTTACAAAGAGCAGATACTTCCCGTTCCTCTTATCCTTATACAGAGAGCTTCTGCCGTTATAGAAGTTAGACAGAACATTGGCCAGTCTGGTTATCTCATCAAGCTCATCAAAGGAGAATACCTTGCACAGATCCACATTCTCATCAGAATCGGCAGTACTCTCAAGTGCCTGTCCGTTTCCGTTTGAAAGCTTGTCTGTCTCCTCCTTCAGTTTCTTGAAAAGATCAAGCACATTTCCGGCGTTCTCGGTAAAGGTCTGGATCATATCCTCAAAGGATGAATCCGTATCACCCTCATGAAGCGAAGGAGCAAAGTTCGAAAATCTTGTATCCAGCTCCTCCGGATCCTCCACCTTGGTTATAATGAGCACGATACAGTCCGCCGACAGCGGAATGGCTTCTATCATAAGAGGTATATCCTCGGCTTCAAAACCAAACTCATATGAAGCCTGCTGCATCATGTCTCGGAAGAGATTCTTTGCCTTCTCCGTGCCATAAGCCAGCTCACTCAATTTAAGCTGTCTGTCTGCAAGATCTGCTTTGGTCAGTGTACATCTTATCTGATTCTCGTTAACCTTTTCAAGCTTCATATGATCACCTCCTCATATCATTATTATCTCTTAATAGTATATCGATTAAAATCGATAAGTCAATAACCGTTTTTTTGAAAAATTCACCAAAAAATCACATTTTAACCAGCCCTCAAACGCATTAATTATTGGTGATTATGTCAATTTTTACGAAATTTACGAAACTCTATTGCCAGCCGGACGTTACCGGGGTAGTATACCCACGAAGCTTAACGGCAATCGGTAACGAAAGGAGGGCAGGTAATACTTTTATTCATATATATTATAAGCCATATTTGAGTTTTTTTCCAGATATTACTGGTCTTTACCCGTTCTGTGGCGGGTATCATAGTCTTATGACTATCTGATTTTTACTCAAAAAACAAACTACAATAAACCAACCGTTCCTTACAGGAACAAATATTCCAAACCAGAAGTTGATTAAACGTATTGTTACAGTCGAAGAAGCTTCAAAGGTTATCCGGGCCGCATTTGTATCACAATTCAGTTCTCCTTAAAGAGAACACTCGTCCTCATTGATCCGAGGAAGGGCTTAATGTAACTAATGTAGAAATGCAGTACGGGTTAAAGGCAGAGGATAACCGGGCTTTACGGGATCAAAGACGGATCCATAAGTGAATTAGAGTGCAAATAATAAAAACGACCTGACTCATGCCAAAAAACGGCAGGCTCTTATGCAACAGTCGGGTCGTTTTTATTGATGTTAAATCTGCATACATATGATATACTTATATCAGTCAAACAGGCCGTAACTACAGTATACTAACCGGTAACCGTTCGGAACCCGGATGAGATTATCTTACGTTTTCCGAACGGCTGCATATAAGGAGAACACTATGAACGGAAAAATACATTCACTTGAATCCTTCGGAACAGTGGACGGACCCGGCACAAGATTCGTCGTCTTCGTCCAGGGATGTCCCATGAGATGCCTTTATTGCCACAACCCGGATACATGGTCAATGGTCGGAGGAACGGAGATGACTCCGGAGGAGGTTTACGCACAATACAAACGAAATGAGCCCTTTTATAAGACCGGCGGCATCACCGTTACCGGAGGTGAGCCACTCATGCAGGTTGATTTTCTCATCGATCTGTTCACACTGGCCAAAAAGGATAATGTACATACCTGTATAGACAGTTCAGGCATAGCCTATAAGCCGGGTAATACCGAATTCATAAAGAAGCTTGATAAGCTTATGGAGCTTACCAACCTTGTGATGCTTGATATAAAGCACATCGATCCCGAGAAACATAAGGAGCTTACTTCACAGCCTAATGATGGGATCCTTGCCTTTGCCGAATACCTTGACACCAAGGACGTGGATATATGGATACGCCATGTTGTCGTACCGGGTTATACGGATGATGATGAATATCTCTACAAGCTTGGCTTCTTCATCGGCGGACTTCATAATCTGAAGGCTCTTGATGTACTTCCCTATCATACAATGGGTGTAGTAAAATACGAAAAACTGGGATATGAATATCCGCTTAAAGGTGTACCGCCCATGGACAAGGGTGAAGTCATAAAGAAAAAAGAAGTAGTACTGGATGGAATAAGGAAGAGACGCGCATCGTTAAAGTAGCGGGACAATTAGCATGTACTAACCTGTTATTCATGGTGTATAATGTGATAGATGTAATATTCAAACAAAGGAGGACATAATTATGGCATACTGTATTGGTGATTCATGCATCAGCTGTGGAACATGCGAGGGACAGTGCCCCGTTGGCGCTATTTCAGCAGGCGATGGCAAGTTCGAGATCGATCCCGATAAATGTGTAAGCTGCGGCGCTTGCGCAGGTGCTTGCCCGGTTGGAGCAATCGACGCTGACTAATAGATATTATCATCGAAAAAAGAGAAGGGAAATCCCTTCTCTTTTTTGTTGCGACTCTTACTCCGGCCGGGTATCTGCATCACTGTTTCATGATCTCAACCGGATAAACCTTATCATCCACTGATATTTCCGTAATCTTTTCATATGAGCTGAAGATATCTTCATCAACATATTCGTACTTCTCCGGAGTAACGCCGTTCCTAAGATCCTCAATTATCTTGCTTACCCTCGGACCATGAAGAGGGTTGCATTCTCCGATGCAGGTTATCCTTCCGGATCTTACGGCCTCCAGGGCCTGTTCACTGGATCCGTCAAAAGCAAGGACCATGATCTCTCCGTTTTTTATATTGCATCCTACGGTTTTTCCCGCAGCCTCTATGGCTTCGATCGCACCAATCGCCTCATTATCGTTCTCACAGTAGACAACATTGATATCATTATACTGTCTTAAGAATCTCGACATGACCTCACGGCCCTTGGCCTGTGTAAACTCTCCCGATCTTTCATCCAGCAGCTTCCATCCATATCTGTTCACGGCCTTGCGCAGGGCGCGTGACCTGCCCAGTTCGGCCGATGCTCCTTCCGTACCCTTGATGTTTACTATCCTTATGTCATTTCCGCTGATCCTGTTTAACTTACAATATTCGTTAAGCCATTCGCATACCTTCTTACCCTCAAGTTCAAAGTCAGACCCTACCCAGCATGTGAAAAGCTCCTTGTCCTTCGAGCTTACCATCCTGTCAACCAGGATAACAGGTATTCCTGCGTCCGCAGCTTCCGTAAGTGCAGTGGTCCATCCGTCTTCTATCACAGGCGCCAGAACGATATAGTCCACTTCCTTCTGAATAAAAGTACGGATCGCGGTTATCTGGTTCTGCTGCTTCTGCTGTCCGTCATCATAGATAAGCTCGAAGCCGTTCTCCGTCGACAGGGATTCCTTCATGGATTCCGTATTTATATTTCTCCAGTCGGATTCAGCCCCGACCTGCGAGAATCCCACAGTTATAAGAGCCTTATCCCTGCTGTCATCCCCTGCTTCGTCAGCAGTTACGGTTCCGGAAGTATCAACAGCAGAATTACCGGGTGCGCCATTGCACCCGGTAAACATCATCAAACATATTATTAATGTAAGAATTAAAGATAAAATCTGTTTCTTCATGACTTGATTGTAACAGAACAAATATATTCTGTATATATATTATCTTGCCTTTCTGCTCCTTAATGCGGCAAATGCGCTCTGGATAACTATAAAGAGGAAGAGAAGAGCTGCCGTTAAGATATTCGGCCATGAGCTTGCCAGCTTACCGTTGGTCTTTACTATCGAAGATATCGTTCCGTTTATGAGCACTCCGACGAAGGAACCAAGAACATTTCCGACACCACCCGTAAGCAGTGTTCCACCGATTACCGCCGACGATATCGCATCCATCTCAAGTCCGAGAGCCTGCTGTACCGATCCCGACATGGTATTAAGTGAGAAACAGATACCGCCGATGGAGCTAAGGAACGATGACAGTACATATGCGCGAAGCTTCACGCTCTTGATATTAAGGCCCATCATTGCTGCCGACTGCTCGTTACCGCCTACCGCATAGAGGCTTCTGCCGAACCTTGTATGTTTCAGCATAAAGAAGATAACAAACAGAACTATCAGGGCGATAACAACGTTTATTCTGATATACGGTGCATTGTATACACCCTTGTTGTTAACGTATCCGCCGAACGGAAGCTTTATCTTAAAGTTGGCCCATGCATAATATAACGGTGAAGTATCCTGTGTGATAGACACCTGATCCGTTGATATTACCGCTGTCATACCACGGGTAAAGAACATACCTGCCATGGATACAATGAAGGGCTGTATATTAAGATAGCCTACAAGGAAGCCCTGCATAAGGCCGAATACCAGTCCCGTAACGAGAACCAGAAGCACCATCACCGGTGCGGGAATTCCGCTGTTGATACCTACTGCCAGCATCATACAGTCCATTGCCACGAGTCCGCCGACCGAAATATCGATACCTGCAGTAAGCATTACACAGGTCATACCGCTTGCGATACAGATAAGCCCAGCATTGGTAATAAGAATATTGAGGAAGGTCTGTAAATGTGTAAAACCTTTCTTACTGTAAAGTATACATCCAAGTAAATAGAGCGCTATAAAAAGAGCAACCGTTATAAGAAGGAGGATGGTATGACTGTTAAGCTTAATCTTTCTGTCTTTCATTTACGCCACCTCCTTTGATACCTTGAACAGGTTTTTCTTTTTAAAGAACGCCTTAACAGGAGGCGCCTGGATGGCAACGATTATGATAACGATTATTGCCTTGAAAACAGGGGCCTGGTTGGTTGAAACACCAAGAGCATACAGAGTAGTCGTTATAGCCTGAATTGTATATGCTCCTATTATAGATCCTGCCAGTGAGAACTTACCGCCGCCCAGTGAGTTACCGCCGAGGGCAACTGCCAGAATGGCATCCATTTCAAGATACAGTCCGATGTTGTTTGAATCTGCCGATGTAATCCTTGATGATGCAACTATACCGGCAATTCCTGCGAAGAGACCGCATACAACATATGCAAGATGTATGATCCTCTTGGAATTAAGGCCTGCGATACGTGAAGCCTTGGAGTTAATGCCAACCGACTGTATATACATTCCAAGGGCTGTCTTCTTAAGTATTACTGACAGAATGGCTATGAATATCGCTGTGATTATTATCGGAGTCGGGATAGGTCCCAGGAAGCTTCCGAAGAATCCGAATGAATCATTCCTTACATATACTATAAGGTCATTACAGAGAAGAAGACCGATGGCACGTGCTGCCGAATACAGGATCAGCGTGGCGACCATAGGCTGTATGTTAAACCTCGCAACAAGAAGTCCGTTAAATGCTCCGCACAGACATCCCATCAGCATTCCTGCGAGCACGCCGACAAAAAGCGGAACCGCAAGATCGTTCGTGGAAGATACCCCGTATCCTGCAAGAAGCATACAGCAGAAGGAAGCACACAGACTCATTACCGATCCGACAGAAATATCGGTTCCGGCTGATGCGGATACAACAAGCGTCATACCGAGTGCAAGAAGAGCTGCCTCCGAACCTCTGTTAAGTATATCTATTATTCTTCCATAAAGTATCGTTCCGTTTCCTGTTGTCTGCTGCAGAGTGATCTTAAAGAAAGAAAATGCACCGGCTCCGGTAGCAGCATCATGGATAATGTTTACCGCCATGACAAGTATCATCGCAACGATGGGTAACAGGAGCTGAGACTTTTTCATTTTCTTAAACCATACACCTAAGTCTATATTCATTTGTTGTCACCTCCCGCTATTGATTTGATAACTCTTTCTTCCGTAAGTTCTCCGTCGAGTTCATCAACCTTTTCACCGTCTCTCATGATGATCATACGCGAACAGGTACGAAGCATCTCTGCTATCTCAGATGAAATAAACATGATGCTCTTCCCTTCCTTTGCCAGGTTGAGTACGAGCTTCTGTATCTCTGTCTTGGTACCTACATCAATACCTCTTGTCGGCTCGTCAAGGATCAGAAATTCAGGATTGGTTGCCAGCCAGCGGGCAAGGATAACCTTCTGCTGGTTACCACCCGAGAGCTGTTTGATCAGCGTTTCACGACTGGGAGTCTTTATCGAAAGAAGCTTGATATACTTGTCTGCCAGTTCATTCTGCTGAGCTCTTGTCATCAGCTTAAACATTCCCTTCTTACTCTGGAGGGCAAGTATTATGTTTTCTCTTATGGACAGATCCGCAATGATTCCTTCAGCCTTACGGTCATCGGGAAGCATGCCCATTCCAAGGTTCATGGCATCTATCGGCTGATTGATCTTAACCTCCTGACCCTTTACCTTAAGAGTTCCGGAATTCGCCTTATCGGCACCGTAGATAGCCCTTGCAAGCTCGCTTCGTCCGCTTCCGAGAAGTCCGCCCACTCCAATGACCTCGCCCTTATGTATGTCAAGATCGAAGGGTTTGACTGTTCCTGTATGTCCCAGACCTCTTGCCGATATCTCAAGTTCATCGCTGATCGCTTTGCTGTCACCCGATTTAATGGATTTAAGATCATCAAATGCCTTACCCATCATGGCTTCAACAAGTTTAAGTCTCGGAAGATCCACTATCGGATATTCACCCACCAGCTTGCCGTTTCGAAGAACCGTTATCCTGTCGCATACTGCATAAACCTGCTCAAGGAAATGTGTAACGAATATTATTCCTACGCCCTTGCCCTTAAGCATACGCATAACATTGAACAGCTTCTCAACCTCTTCATCATCCAGAGACGATGTAGGCTCATCAAGGATAAGAACCTTACAGTCCATATCAACTGCACGTGCAATCGCAACCATCTGCTGGATTGCCAGTGAATAGTTCTCGAGGTTTCTCTGAACATCGACTGCTATTCCAAGCTCATCCATTATCTTCTGTGCTCTCACGATATAAGCTTTTCTGTCTATCGTACCGTATTTGGTAAGCGGTTCTCTTCCTATAAAGAGATTCTCCGCAACCGTTAAGTTAGGGCAGAGGTTTACTTCCTGATAAACCGTCGAAATGCCGACTTCCTGCGCATCCTTGGTCGAATGGTTGTGTACAGGTCCCTCTATGCCGTCTATATGTATCTCGCCTTCTTCAAAATCGTTGATACCTGTGAGACACTTGATCAGTGTCGATTTTCCCGCTCCGTTCTCACCCATGAGGGCATGTATCTCACCCTTGCGAAGGGTAAAGTCAACATGATCCAATGCAACAACGCCGGGAAAGACCATTGATATCTGTCTCGCAGTAAGAACTACATTATCTTCCACAATCTGCTCCTCCCTTTTGGTAATCTCTAAAAAGGGGGAAGGAAGTTAAAACTCCCTTCCCCTGAAAATCTTCTGGTTTGTATTGAATTACTATGTTCGGACAGGCTTTGTCCTATTAATTCGGACAGGCTCTAAATGCTTCGCATTTTTCGCTTGTTGGACTTCGTCCAACTCATATATTTGAGAAATATGTCCCTTACGTGCGAGCACGACGTGCCATATTTTCAAATATATGGTCTGTCCTCAATCGGATCAATACTGTGCTTCGATGACTGCGTCAGTAACCTCTGTCATTGACTGCTTGTTGCCGTCTACTGAGAAGTCTACGATCTGATCCTTAAGTGCATACCAGTTATCGGGAACGAGGATCTGAGCCTCAGGAGTTCCGCCTGACTGAAGAGTCTGGATAACCTTCTCAACTGTAGGAGCTGCAAGAGGATTACACTCGAAGTCTGCTGTGATCTTGCCGGCCTGAACTTCCTTAAGACCTGCTGTACAAGCATCATAAGAGATAAGGATTACATCGTTGCCGGGACCATACTTAACACCTGCGTTATCCATAGCTGTCATAGCACCGAATGCTTCATTATCGTTCTCACATACTACTACGTTGAACTTGCCTGCATATGACTTACAGAATGACTCCATAACTTCCTGTCCGCCTGCCTCTGTGAAATCACCGGTCTGCTTGTCAAGAATTGTCCAGCCTTCTCTGTCAGCTATCTCTGAGAAACCGTCTGTACGTCCGATCTGAGCTGAAGAACCTGTTGTACCCTGGATGATAAGAGCGTTGATCTCTTTGATACCCTGAGCATCTGCGTAAGCCTTAAGCCACTCGCCTGCTGCCTTACCTTCTGTAAGGAAGTCAGAACCTACCCATGATACATACTTATCTGAATCGTCGATTGTACGGTCGATAACGATAACAGGGATACCTGCGTCTTCACACTCGGTAAGAACCGTGTCCCAACCAGTTGAAACGATGGGGTCGATGATGATGTAATCAACATCCTGCTCGATGAAAGATCTAACTGCCTCAAGCTGTGCTGCTGAATCGTTGTCACAGTCAACGAAGCTTAAGTTGTAACC